>CASEPJ010000062.1 GCA_949289715.1 uncultured Clostridia bacterium | reverse complement strand
GTCATTTTGTAATTAAAAACTTGTTAAAAACAAGTTATATAACGTGTTTTTTGTTTATATTTTGCTATTTTAGTTTTATAAAATTTTGACAAATGAATTTTTTACCTAAAACAAGTTATTAATTTTTAATTTGTTTTTTAGGTATTGAAAGAAAGCAGGTTGCAGCCCAAAAAAAGAAATTCAAAATGATTGTAAATTTTATAAGGCATTTATTTAATGAAGCAAAAGAGAAGTTTCAATTAAAAGGAAACGAATAAATATTAATTATTTATAAATTTTTTTGCCGAATTATAATATTTAAATTTCTTCTGAAATAAATAGATAAAAAATTTATATTTTTTTTATTGTAATTTAATGTGTTATTATAATTTAATAAAAAAGTTATGTAATAGTTTAAATAATAAATTAACTAAAAATTAAAAATTATATAAAAAACAAGAAAATAGCAAAAAAATAAACGAATTATCGCATCACTTTAAATTATTGAATTAAAATGACATAAAAAGCCTTGATAAATTTTCCGTAATTTGGTAAAATAATTATGCCGTATACTTCATATTTTACCGAATACGGTTATTCAATAAACAATTGCGAGGAGGAATAATATATGCCATTAGATGCAGCAGAAGTAAAATCCGCACAGGACAAAGCGGTTGAAAAAATGGATAAAGCCATTTCTTATCTTAAAAGCGAAATGAATAATTTAAGAGCAGGTAGGGCTAATCCGCATATTTTGGATAAAATTACGGTGGACTATTACGGGACTCAAACGGTTTTAAACCAGGTGGGTAATATTTCCGTACCCGATCCTCGTACAATAATGATAGCGCCATGGGATTCTTCTCTTTTAAAAGTTATCGAAAAAGAACTTTTGGCGGCAAATTTAGGCATGACGCCCGCAAACGACGGTAAAGTTATTCGTTTGGTTTGCCCCATTGTTACGGAAGAGAGAAGAAAAGAGCTTGTAAAACAGCTTAAAAAAATGGGTGAAGATACCAAAGTTTCCGTAAGAAACGAGCGCAGAGACTTGTTGGAAAGTATGAAAAAATTTAAAAAAGACGGACTTTTAACCGAAGACGAATTAAAAGAAACCGAAAAAAATACTGATAAAACGGTTGCCAAATACATTGAAAATATAGACAAACTTATAAAAGACAAAGAACAGGAAATAATGACAGTATAGATGTTTTAATCCCCGCCACAAATCAGAGCGGGGATTAGCGAATTTTTTGGCAGGAGAGACAAATTGCAGATTAATCATATAGCCTTTGTGATGGACGGCAACGGAAGGTGGGCATCGCAGAGGGGCAAATCGAGAAAATACGGACATAAAAAAGGTGTGGAAGCTTTAAAAAAAGTGCTTCAGTCTTTAAAATTTTATAATATTTCCATGGCATCTTTTTATGCCTTTTCAACGGAAAATTGGAAGCGTCCGAAAGAGGAAATAGACGCTCTTTTTTCAATGATGAAACAATATTTAAAGAATACCGAAACCGAACTTTTAAATAACGATATTAAATTGAATGTATTAGGCAGAAGAGAGGGCTTGCCTTTAGATTTGATTGAAAGCATAAAAAAAGCGGAAGAACTTACAAAGTCATGTAAATCCCATACCGTTAATTTAATGATTAATTACGGTTCGAGGGCGGAAATATGCGATGCTTTCAATAAAGCCATAAAAGAGGGCGAAACATTTATAGACGAGAAAAAACTTTCCGATTATTTATATACGGCATATATGCCCGACCCGGATATAATAGTTAGAACGGGCGGAGATATGCGTTTAAGTAATTTTATGCTTTATCAGGGGGCATATTCCGAGCTGATATTTACAAATTATTATTGGCCGGAAATAAATAAAATGAGAATTAAAGAAATTCTTGACGAATTTTCTAAAAGAAAAAGACGTTTCGGAGCATTGGATAATAAATAATTAAGAGGCTAGTATGAAAAAAAGAATATTATCGGGCATATTTATATTTTTATTTTACGCCGTTATGTGTATAGCTGCGTATTATTTTCATATTGCCTTAAATTTTTTAATATTGCTGTTGGTGCTTGCTGCAGTTTATGAAGTTTCGAAAGTGATTTCTTTGGACGAAGAGAAACCGCTTACTCCGCTTATATATGTATATGCATTATCGCTTTTTACAGTAATATCGTTTTTTTGTAAATGGTATTATATTTTATCGGTAGTCGTTTTATTTGTGATAGCTGCTGTAATTTTAAAAATCATTTTAAAAAGAAATATAAAAATATTGAATAAAACTTTGTTTTTACTCATATATCCCGTTTTGCCTTTTTTCTGTATTGCATTGGCAAGTACAATTGAAGAATTTTCGCTGATTTCCGTTTTGCTTATTTTGTTAATCGCTTCGTTTGCGGATATGTTTGCATTGCTTTTCGGCATAACCATAAAAGGACCGAAACTATGTCCCAAAATTTCTCCCAATAAAACGGTTGCAGGCGCTATAGGCGGAATAATAGGAGGAGTGGCGGCGGCTCTCATTGTTTATTTGTTTTTTGAAGTTTTCAATATATCTTTCTTTAACGAAACACTCGATTACTTAAATTTACCCGTAATTTTAATTTATGTTATTTTGGGCTTTTTAGGTGCAATTCTTTGTGAAGCGGGAGATTTATTTGCAAGTTATATAAAAAGAAGATACAGTGTAAAAGATTATGGTAATCTTATTCCCGGGCACGGCGGAATAATGGACAGATTCGACGGTATAATTTTTACTTCGGTTTTAATATGTGTAATTTTATATATTATTAAAATATCCGTATTATAATT
>CASEPJ010000061.1 GCA_949289715.1 uncultured Clostridia bacterium | reverse complement strand
TTAATAATTATCTGATTTTTATTTTAAAAAATAAAAAATAATATATGAATTATAGAAGTAACGATTTACGTTATGCTCGAAGGCAACACTGACTATGCGGTTGATTTTGGTCAATTGACAAAAAGAGACGGTGCATTTATAGTGGGCAGAACGCAAAATGACTCTTTTGACTGGAGCGGAATGGAAAACAGTGAAGTAATAGTAGGTCGCAAAGGCGGGGTTCCGGCAATGACTTTGGAACATATATTAAGAGAAAAAGGTTATATAAACGGCGAAAACATCACATTAAATTTCGATGTGTCTTTCAACCTTATGGGACCGGCATTTGACGGAGGTACGGGCGACTATGTTGCACTTTTCGAACCTACCGCAAGCGAAATGGAAAAATTGGGCAAAGGATATGTGTTGGCGTCGATCGGGCAGGAAAGCGGGGAAATACCTTATACAGCTTTTATGGCAAGCAAAAGTTATATAGCAAATAATCAAGATATAATATTAAAATTTTTATCTGCTGTTCAAAAAGGCATAGATTATACCTATAATGCGGATTCAACGGAAATAGCAACCGTTATAGAACCGCAGTTTGCGGGTACAGAAATAGAGCAATTAAAAACCGCTATAGAAAGCTACAGGGCAATAGACGCATGGAATTCAACTCCCGTAATGAAGGAGGAGGCATTTAATCGTCTTCAAGATATAATGACGGAGATGGGAGAGCTGAGCCAAAGAGTGGATTTTTCTAAATTGGTTGATAATTCTTATGCATTGCAGGTTTCTGCTTCAAAAAACGCATAGAAAATTTAATTTTCGAAAGGTAAATACGGCAAAATTTTTAATTTTTTGCCGTATTTTTAATTATTTAATTAACTATTAAAAAATTTAATTTATAAATTTATTAATTAGCATAAATTTTTTTTAAAATAAAAAATGTCGTCCTTGCTTAATTAATTGTATTTTCTATTATTTTTTATTAAATTTATCTAATATCTGTCGAGCTTTTTCTTGCTGTTAATTTCATTTTTTTATTGATATTTTTGTTTTTTCCATTAAATTATTAAAATAGATAAGAATACAATTTATACAAAAAAAAGATATAAAAAATAGAATAAGAATTACAAACAAAAAAGTTTATTGCAAATGTTTTTAAAAAATCAAAATTTTATTAAGCTTGTTTTAAATGGTGATTCAGCCCAATTTGTTATATATGTTTTTATACTTAAATATTATTCGATTACCATATAATTATTGCTAAAACCGAAGCAACAAAAACGCCTCACAGACTAAAATTTAATGCATTTTTCATAAACTTTTCTCTCTTTTATTTAAATGTATCGTATATTGATAATTTTTGGAAAATTAAAATAAAATTTTTTTAAAAATATATTGACTGCTTTTGTTTTTTGAGTATATAATTAAGAGTAATTTTCTTTAATTAATAAGTTTATCGTTTTTAAAATAAAAAAATTAAAAACGATATTAAATAACTCATGTTTATATTTTATTTGATAATACTTGTAATATAAAAATAATTTTATTAAGGAGAGAACAATGCCTTTTACGATTAATGCGTATTCTACGTTGAAAAACAATAATAAATTTATTTTTTCAAAAGGAAAAATAAAAAATTTTAAATTTGACGGAAATATTTTTTTCACGGATGAAAGCGAACAGTGTTTTAAATTGAATTTGCCAAAAGGAGACTGGGATTTTTTAAAAACAGAGGAAGAGGGTAAGTATATTTACCTTTTGGCAATGTGTTATAAAAATGCCAATCGTAAAGTCGTTTGTTTAAAACTGGATAAAAATATAATATAATATGGAACAAAATAATTATATCTAAAGGTAAAATCGCCTGTGGGGATATAGTTTTTTTTAACGGTAAAATATGTATCGCTTTAGAACAGGCAGATACTGACAATTGCATTAAAATTTTATGGTTAGACGATATAAACGGTAATATAGAAGATAGAAATCAATTGATATATAATGCATTTTCTCCATCTTTGGTTCTTTCAAAAAATCAAATTATCATTGCTTACGAATATTGGAATGGCAATAATTATAAAATCAGATTATCTTTATTGACGTCAAAAGAAAATTTTAAAAATCCCATAGAAATAGATTTTAATAATTATAATTGCAATAGACCAAAACTGATTTGTAAAGATAAAACTTTTCTCGTTTTCGAAAAATCACGTTCGTTACAATCAAATGATACCTGGCGGGCTGACCCAAATGATGAATTAATTACTATTCCTTCATTCGGACACGGCTGGAGGATAAAATCGGGTATAAATCTTTTTGAAATTGAATTAAACGACAATGCTTTAAACGTTTATGAATTAAGCAATAAAAATGATTTCGATTCGGTTATAAAAACAGAAGATGCCGGTGAATGTAACGCTTTTTTTTATAACGACAATTTATATTTATTGTTTTTGGAATATGACGGTTTAATAACTTATAAATGTATTTTAATATATTTTAATAAAAACAAGTGGGAAAGAATTGATTTAAATATTACGACAAGGGATCGCAAATGTCCGGCATTTTATGTAAAAAACGATTTATTAATTACAATGACGGAAGACGAAAATCATATGTATAAAATAGAAAAAACAAATCTTTCAAACATCAAATGCAGCTTTCCCGAATTTAAAAAATATTCGGCAGAAAAAAAACAAAATATTCCTATCGATAAAAAAGAGAGAGAGCTATTCGACTTTAACGGTTATATTTTAAATTTATATTGGGGTGATTTGCATATGCACTCTAATATATCTTTATGTAGCAGAAATAAATTCTTTCATTGTACCAATGTTGAGGAAAAACATAAATTTTCCCGTTATGTAGGCAAACTTGATTTTTGTTTGTTGACCGACCACGAAAATATGAGCGATGTAGATTGGGCAAGAACTAAAAAAAGTGCAAACTTTTGGAATTACGACAATAAATTCGTATCTTTTTTAGGATTTGAATGGACAAGTTCTTGTTTAGAAAAATATCATAATTACGGACACTATAATGTATTGTATAAAAAAGACGGGAAACTATATCGTATTCATGATGGAAGCTGTTTCGATATAAAACAATTATGGTCGCATTTAAAGTCAAAAAATGCCATGACAATACCGCATCATCCTTCGGACGGAATACATCCCTTGGATTTAAATTATTTTAATGAAAAATTAGTAAGGTTAATTGAGATTTTTCAGGTTCGTGGTGCTTATGAAAAGGACAATGGAGTATTCAACCCAAATGATTTAGGCAGGACGACTGTAAAAGGAAATTCAATTACGGATGCATTGTTTAGGGACTACCGCTTCGGATTTACTGCCGGAGGCGAACATGAGGGAGTAGGAATAACGGGCGTATATGCAAAAGAATTGACGAGGAAAGCGATTTTTGAGGCATTATATAACAGAAGGACGATAGCTTCAAGCGGCTGGCGGCTGTTTTTTACCTTTTTTGTAAACGATACATTCATCGGAGGAGAGTTATATAATTCTGAAGAATTTTTAAATGTAAGCGGAAAAATTATATCGGAACAAAAAATTAACAGTTTATGGTGTGTCACCAATAAAGGTGAAATAAATATAACTGCTTCTATAAACGAAGAGGATAATTATAATTATGAAATATCATCCGAAGATTTAAAATGGGTTTATATGAGGGCTGAGTGTATTGATAAAAATGTAGCATGGACCAGTCCGATATTCATAAACCAAAAATGATTATGTAATTTATAATGTAAATAAGATAAAGTTTTTTAAAACTAAGTTAATTTAAAAATAAACAGCCCGGCAAATCCGGGCTGTTTAAATTACATGTTAACAAATTAATTATTCTTCGAAATTATCGAAATCGTCTTTTGTTGCTTCCTTTTTCTTGTCTCCGTAATAACGGTCGTATTTAGCTCTCTTTTTCAATGCTTTCTTTTTACCTTCGTTTTTCTTTTGAATGCGTTTAACTACAACTGCTATTACAGCGACTATTAAAGCAAGTGCCAAAATTATGGAAGGTATTATCAGCCAGTTAATATTCTTTATATCGAAAATGCTTGTATTTTCGTCGGGCGTTTCTTCTTCCTCTTCGTCGGCATCTTCTTTAGCTTCTATAGATTTAAAATCGAATTTTAAAACAGAGTCGCTTGCTTCGGCTTCTTTATAATCTGTTTCCGAAGATGTAGCAATGGTTATGTCGTCTATATAGAAATAACCTTGAGCAAGCGCTTCCGGCGTACCTAATCCGAGTTCTAACGTTACGCTTCTTGCATCGGCACCTGTCTTCAAATACATTTCTACAATCATCCAATCGTTTGTTTCTTCGTTAGTGTAATTGGATGTATTGATGTTAATTAAAGGTTCCGTAAATATATCTTCGTCGTCGGTGGAAAGGATGCTGTTTGCGAGTTTAATATATGCGTTGCCTTTTAAAAGATCGGTTTTTACTTTAAAACTAATTTTATAATAATTATTTCCCGTCAACGATAAAGCATTTTTATAAGCGAGTTTATATGCAACTTCGTTTATATTGTTTATCATTATGACATTGCTCTTGTCAATTGCGTTAATGTTGTTATAATCATATGCTACGATACCGGAAAGTACATCTTCATCGTTGTATGCAGTGTCTTCTGCAAAACTGCCCGTGAACAGTACCGCTTCGTTAACGTCGGAAGAGTAATCTAAAGCGGTTTCTAATGTTCTCATATCGCAATATTTATAGAAATCCTCACCTGTAACCTTAACTCCGTTTATTTTACCTGTAACTTCCGAATTTTCGGAAAGTTTAACCATATCTTCTTTCATTAATTTTTCACTAGTAAAGGTTTTGTATTGTGCATCGTCAAAGTATGCATAGCCTACCGAATGAGTATCTGTATCGTAAGCATTTCCCCAACCTAATGATAAAATCAAAGCGACCGATCTCGATTCGTAACCCGTAGAAACATAGAAAGTATAAGGAATCCAATCGTTATCGGGAGATGAGAGAGTAGAGGTATCTATTTTATCAAAACGTGCGACAATTGTTTTACTGTCTATAACCAAAGCAATGTATGCACCGCTAGTTACGGCATCGGTTTTAACAAGGACGGTAAATTTTGCATAAGAATTTGCGGAAACCGACTTAGTTGAGGATAGATAAGCGTAAGATGTATTGGATTTATTGTTAATCATCAATACATTAGGAGCCCACATTTCGCTGCCGTCTATGGGGTTGTTTGCAGTACCTAATTCGTCAGAATCCCAATAATCGCAATTGACAATACCGCTGTTTACGGTTCCTCTTGCCAAATCGACCCCGGTTCCTCCGAGAATGGTATTACCGCCATAATAACCTGTCCAGCTTGTCGGCGCATATGGATATGTGTCCGAATTATTAGAGGAAATTTCGTTAAATCCACCGTTAGCAACATCGGGCGAGAAGGTAGGAGCCAACGAAACAGCTAACGCTTTGGAGTCTGCCGAAGAAGCGGTATTAAAATCGCTTTTTGTCATTCTTTCGAGATAAATATTGTCTATTATCGCATAACCTTTGACATATGCATCTTCATCACCCAACTGAATTTCGATAGTTATATCCGTAGGGTAGAGATAGGGAGCGGTAATATAGAAGGAATAAACATCAAATCCGCCGGTTTCATCGGTTGTGGCTGAAGTGTCTAAAGCCGTTTGAGCTTGTTCCTCCTGACCTTCGGGAATAATGGCAAGTTTAACAGCGGAGTCGTAATCTTCAAAAGAAGATGTTTTTAACGAGAATGATAACTTATAATAATTATGAGGATATAATGTTATATTTTCCGAACGATAGCCGCTCACCGTTGCAGTATCTTTATGGTTTAAAAGCAATGCGTTATCGTCGTTTCCCGCAGGTGCAGGAGCTGTAGTCAATTTATATACGTTTTCAAGATAAGCGGCGATGCTCGTACTTGAAAGGTTTATAACACCTTGAACATCGGCAGCCGGAGCATTTTCGTATACTATAGGAGTCCAATTTGCGGGTTCGGCAACGGGCGTGGTATTTAATGTGTTTTTAAAATCCCCGTTAAAAGTATCCGCAACTAATGTTTTAAAAGAATATACTATTTCCGTTTCGCTTGAAGTTTTTGCAGCAAATGCGGAATTAGTTATGGTTTCTATATTAACGTTGTCGTAAAATGCCCATCCTGTAGTAAAATCCGTAGTGTTGGAAGCAGAGCCGGAACCTAAAGAGAGGGTAATCGTAAAATTTTTCTCTACTTGAGAAGTTTGAATATAAAAACTGTATTGACGGAAGTCGTTATGTTCGGCGTCGGTGTAACCTTCGGTATTTATTGCTTCAAAAGAATTGATTTCTTCAGTACCAAGACCTAAAACGGAAGAACTGGTCAAAGAAATATATGCACCGTAATTTGTACCTGCCGTACCGGATATATCGTGAGTTTTTACCCAAACGCTTATTTTAAAAGACGAATTTGCTTTTAAAGTAAAAGAAGCTGATTTGAAGCCGTAAGCTGTCGGCTTTATATTTCTTATCATCAATACATTGGTTCCGCTAACTGCGCCGGGATTGTCTTCACTGTCTAAGCCGTAAATACTGCGGTTATTTTCAAAAGAAGTTTCCTGAATATCGATTATACCGGTTTTAATATAATCCGATGAACTTGGAGCTCTGTCGCCGGAAGCGCCGCCTGCTGTACCTGTCCAATTCCTAACCGATTTCGGAAAAGAAGTTGAAGTCGATATTTCGAAATCGGGATTTGCAATGTAGTCGGTTGTTTCTTCTGCCGAAACAATGCCTGCAATATTTTGCAGCAATGAATTGGCACCCAAAGCAAACACAACAAGAAGCAGAATGACAATAAGTTTTGTCATAAGTGTTTTTGCAAAAATTTGTTTTTTCATGTAATCACCTTTTTTAGTTGTAATTTTTAACATAATATATATTTTATAATAAAATAAAAAAATATGCAATTATTTTTATATACTAAACACATAATATTTATATTATGAGTGAAAGTTTTTCTGCAATTTTAACGATATTGGGCGGTATTTTAGTAGGAAGCCTAAACGGACTGTTCGGCGGCGGCGGCGGAATGGTGGCTGTTCCCGTTTTGTCCAAAATAATGAAACTCGACACAAAGCGATCGCATGCTACCGCAATTTTAGTAATATTGCCGGTATGTATTATCAGTGCGGTTATTTATTTTTTAAAAAACAATATAGAATGGCAAAAATTAATTCCTATAGGCAGCGGTGTTTTTGTGGGCGGTATTATTGGCGCAATATTGTTAAATAAATTAAATTCCAAACTTATTAGAATTGTCTTCGATATATTAATGATTATTGCCGGTATTTTCGTGCTTATAAATGCGTTTAAATAATTTATGATATTTTATTTGCATTGTTATAAATTTTTGTGGAATATACATTGTTATCCTTTCATATACTCTACTGTACCAAAATACTACAGACTGGACAAAAGGGAGGTTCATAATGGAAAAATTTAATATCTACAAGGATATAGCCGAAAGAACGGACGGTGAGATATATCTCGGTGTAGTAGGCCCGGTAAGAACAGGAAAATCGACTTTTATTTCAAAATTTATCAGCGAGGCAATTCTTCCTACTGTTAACGGCAAATATAAGAGAGAAAGAGTTATAGACGATATGCCGCAATCAGCAGACGGAAAAACCATAATGACAACGCAGCCAAGATTTGTTCCCGAAGAAGGAATAAAACTTGCAATAGACGGAATAGATGCGAAAATGCGTCTTGTGGATTGCGTAGGTTTTATGGTAAAAGGCGCATTAGGCGCAGAAGACAACGGTAAACCAAGAATGGTAAAAACACCTTGGTCGACAAAACCGGTAACATTCAACGAAGCAGCCGAAATAGGAACAAAAAAAGTAATTAGCGAACATTCGACTATCGGTATAATTATGACTACCGATGGTTCGTTTACCGGCATTGACCGTAAAGAATACGAAAAAGCAGAGAAAAAAGCCGTCGAAGAAATTAAATCTTCGGGAAAACCTGCTATTATAATTCTCAATACCGTTGACCCCAAAGGCGATAAAACCGCCGAGTTAGTCAATGAAATGAAAACTCAGTACAAACTGAATGTGCTTGCGTTTGATGTTGCCAATTTGAAATCCAACGACATAAATACAATTTTAGAATGTGTATTATTTGAATTTCCTTTGGAAAGTATAGAAATAAAATTTCCTAAATGGTTGCAAGCTTTGCCTGAAAACAATCCGCTTATCGAAAATATTTTGAATGAAGTTGAAAAGGCAAGTCAATCAATTGAAAAAATGAAGGATTATGAAGTTTTAAAGGAACTTTTTAAAGAAGACGAAAATTACGAACAGTTAAAATACGATACCTTAGTTGCGGGAGAAGGTCGAGTCAGTTTTTTATTGACACCTAAAAAAGAACTGTTCTATAAAGTTTTAAGTGAAGAGTCAGGTGTGGAAATAGCCGATGATTTTGCTTTAGTTTCGGGGTTGAAAGATTTGGCTTATGCAAAAGTTCAATACGATCGTTTAAAAACAGCTTTGGATGATGTTGACAGAACCGGTTACGGAGTTGTGGCTCCCGATATCAACGAAATGAAATTAGAGGTTCCCGAACTTGTAAACAAAGGCGGTAAAGTAGGTTTAAAATTAAAAGCCAGCGCACCTTCTTTGCATATTATGAAAGTCGATATAGATACCGAAATAAATCCTTTGGTGGGCAGCGAGGCTCAGACCGAAGATTTAGTTAAGTATCTAATGAGTGAGTTCGAAAGTAATCCGAAAGCGCTTTGGGAAAAAGATATGTTCGGCAAATCTTTAAACAGTTTGGTTAAGGAAGGAATTACAAATAAAATTACAAGTATGCCCGAAGATATAAGAAATAAATTCAAAAAAACTTTAAACAGGGTAGTCAATGAAGGAAAAGGCGGAATGATTTGTATTTTACTTTAATCTCAATTAAATCATTATAAATTGCGCCTATAAAAACGAGGGAGGCGTATGTTAAAAAAAACGGGCAATAAGTTTTGTCCGTTTTTTCTGTTTTTTTTATTTAACCAAATAGTTTAATTGTCGTAAAATTTTTATAGGATTATGATTAATATGATTGTTATATTAATTAATAACTAAACATTGCATTTTATTTTTTTGATTTTAACTGTAAATTTTTTTAATAAATTAAAATTAGCGATATAATTATAGATTAAAAGCCGATTTCTGTTTGCTTAAAAAAACATTATAGGTTTATAAATAAGTAAAAAATGCCGTTACATAATTATTTTTTATTGGAGTCAATTAAATCCTGCTGCGCTTTCGTAAGACTATCGGTAAAAAGTAAATTATTTCTCGGATTTATATTAATACTCAAGGCTTTTCGGGTTTCCTTATATACATAAAATATACATACTTTTTCTTGTCTTATGTCTGCGGTGTATATGGAAAGCAAAGGTATTTTTACGGAAATTAAGCCGTAATTTATTTTTAAAAATTCGGTAGTTATTTTATAATTGGGGTTGATAATCATTAACAACAGTTGCAAAGTAATCAAAAAACTTATTATAATGTTAACTATCGATAAAACAATATTTTCCGTGTAAAAAATTCCCACACCTATAAGCATAAGAGCATTTATTACTATATCCGTAACCATAATAATAAGAACTATCGATAAAATTACAATTATTGTGTTATTTAATTTCATTTTAAATTTCATAATTATTTCCCTAAATTAAATTAGAATTATTGAGTATGTAATATTATAAATATTATTTTTAGTATAAACCTATAGGTTGCAAATTTTATTAATTTATATTATAATTATTCGGTATCTGACAGTATTATAAACCACATATTAAAAGGTGTCAATCATAAATACGAATTTTAGAACTTAAACAAAAGAAGGAGTTGTATTTGGCTAATATGGATTTTAAAAATTTTGACGATTCGGCCAAGCAAAAAATATTGAGTCTTCAAAATCAAGATGAAAGTATTTATAAAAATTATTTTGCAAGCGATATTACAGTTCAAATGTTTTTTTCGTGGATTGATTGCGATAAACCACAATATATCGACTGTGATGACTTTTTATTAGTGAAGAAAAATACCGAAAAAAACGGATTCTTTTTTGCTCCTGTTGCAAGCACACCGCAAAATTTTAAAAAAGGATTGGAATATATAAAAAATTACGGTGGAGAAAATGCGGTTATTGGCTTAGTACCAGAAGAGTTTATGCAATATGTATCTAATGATTGGATGGTTGAGGAAAATATAAACGCAGCGGAATATCTTTACCTTCCTGAAGATTTGATTTTTTTGAAAGGTAAGCATTTTCATCAAAAGAGAAATTTCGTAAATCGCTTTATAACTTCATATCCATATATATTTAGAAGCTATGAACAACAGGACGAAAATGCCGTGTTAAAAATGGTAGAAGATTTTTATATAGGAAAAATCGATGAATTTGGAGAATACGATGCGGTTAAAAAAACATTGGCAGATTTGACAAATTATAATTATTTTTGCGACTGTATATATTCCGATTCCAATTTGGTAGCATTTTCAATAACATATATTAACCCCGCAAACGTGGGAGTTATAATTTTTGAGAAAGCGCATGTTGATTATATAGGTAGTTATGCGGCATTAAATAATTTTACTTCTAAAAAAAGATTTTCTTCTTGCCGATTGATAAGTATGCAAGACGATATGGGGCTTGAAAATTTAAAAAAGGCGAAAGAATCGTATCATCCTTATAGAAAAGAAAGAAAATTTACTCTTACTTTGAAAAAATAAAATAATATGGATAAATTAAAACAAAGATTGATATCTTTTTATAAAGATATTTTTAATGACAGCGATATTTTTACTAATTGGTTTTTCGATAATTTTTACAAGAAAAACAATGCTTTTTATTTTTCGGAAAACGGCGAAATAATTTCCGCACTGTTTATTGTAGAAAAAAATTTTAAATCGAACGATAAAATTTTGAAATGCGGTTTTATAGTGGGTGCGGGAACAAAAATTGAATACAGAAGAAAAAATTATATGCGCAATTTAATCGAAAAAGTCAAATCTTTAAAGAGATTCGATTTTTTGGCGCTTTATCCCGATGTGAAAAATTTTTATGAGAAATTCGATTTTGTAACCGTGGAATATGGAATTAAGCCTGCTGCTTGTAAAAATTTATACAATTTAAAACAAACTCAGAATTATGATGCGGATAAATTTTATCGGGAATATAAAAATGCATTAAATAAGTTTAAACCTTTGTTATATAGAGATTACTATATAGAAGATTTTGAAGTTTTTTTGGATTGGGTAAAAAAAGAACGGCTTTTTATTACCGAATGTGAATTCGGTATTGCGGTGGAGGACAGAAATATGGCTGAAATGTGTATATGTTCTAATTACAAAGCGGCGCAAACACTTTCCTCTGTAATGGAGGGCATAAATTTTCCTTTAATGGAGCAAAGAGAGGAAGCGGAAGGCAGAACCATGATTTGTATTTTAGATTATGCAACTTTTGCCGCAATGCTTGATTTTAATATTGACGGCAGTTTTTATGTAAATTCATATAATTTTGCAGCAAAAATTACATATGTCGATAAAACTATAAAGGTTGATTATTGTAATAAAGACGGTTATGATAGGGCAATATCCGGCAATCTTGATTCGAACGAAACAAAAATTTTAAATGAATTGTCAAATCCAAAAATACTTAAAGATTGCCCGGTAATCACACCGAAACAATTTGTAGAAGCTGTTTTTTTTGAGAAATTTATAAAAAAAGGCGATTTTATTATTACAAGTAAGGGCAGAGGATTTTTGTCTTTCGATAAATATTAAGTTTAAATATAATTTTTAAGTTTAAACATATTTATATAATAATATAATGTTTAATTAATGACTAAAAACATATAAGAAATTGACTATCATATAAGAAATTGACTATAAAAAATATTAGAAAAGTAAGTTTAACTTAAATGATAATATTTAATTTTTTTTGTTATTTAAAATTTAATTTATTTATTGTTCGACAAAAAATATTTTAATATATAATAACCAATTTTATAAATTTTTTTATTTTAGTTAGTTAATTTAAAAATAAATTTAATAGCTAACTATATAGTTAAATCCTATTTAATTTAATTCGTCTATAAAAATCAGTTATAAAAAACATCTATAAATTTAATTTTATTTTTTTATTCAAATTTTTATAATTATTATAGATTTGTTGCTTTAAAATATTGTTTTAATCATCATTTGTTAGCTATAGATATTTATACTATTAATTGTATAATTAATAATTAATATAAATATAGGACATATATTTCTTTATATTCAATTTTTTAAATAAAAAAAATTAATAAGCAAAATAACTTCATATTTTAAACATTATTTTTATGGTGTATTCGATATAAATTATATTGCAATTAACTTATTGATTTTTTACGAATTATAATAAAAAAATTTTATTTCTAATCAATTATTCGATTCTGCCGCTAATTTATAGTTTTTAATTGTTAATTTTTTTAAAATCTTATAAATAATTTACTTTTGAGGTTATAAACGGTATTTTATTTATATTGCGGCATATAATTATTATTTTTAAATAAAGTTATAAAATTATTTTTCATTTTTTAATTGTATATACAAGTTATGTATTTATAAAATAACATTTTATTTTTTTTATTTTTCTATTGACAACCTGTTTTTATTAACATAAAATATAATTGTATTGTGATAAGTATTATATTGCAATAATTTCTTAAAAAAATAAAAAATTAAGGAGACGGAAAATGAAAAAGTCAGTTAGAATTGTGTGCCTTATTTTATGCATATGTTTACTTTTTCCTTTAGTGTATGGGTGTAAAAAAAATAATCCTCCACCTACGCCGGGCTTGGATGACGATTACGATTATATAACCGATCCTACATATGAAGCACCAGGTGCATATATAGAAGACATGGGAAGCGGCGCATTCGACACAGAGTTTAATATGAGAGTAACGACGGATAGTGAAAATTATACGCTCAATCCTATTGTAAGTTCTAATAATTCAGCTTACGCATATGTGTCGAACGGAACATTTACTACCAGAAAATTAGACGGAGAGGATATAAATATTCTTTCTCATAAATTTAACGGCAGAATTTTTGATACAAATACGTTTACGTTGCCGAGAGCTAAGTTAAGAGTTACTTTGACATCGCAGATTACTTCAAAAACTATGCCTTCTACTTATGCTACATGGACGGAATATCCCACAGAAACTATTGGCGAAATAATTTTTTATAAACAAATTTCTGCCGATGAAAGAGAATTGTTGTATTCGATTCCCGTTCTTTTTACCGATTATTCCAATGCCAACACAATGGAATCGCACGAGTATTTTTATACCAATTA
>CASEPJ010000060.1 GCA_949289715.1 uncultured Clostridia bacterium | reverse complement strand
TAAAACGAACCTTCATTTTTTCAACCAAACGGGCTCTGCTTTTACCGAAATCCATAGCCTGTTTGTTGCCGCCCTGGGATGATTTGAACATATACAAAATAATCAACCCTATGGCAACCATGCCTATTACAGGTATTAGCATACTCCATACGGAACCGGCATTTGGATTATTGTAATCTATTTTAATGGCAACATCCGTAATGGATTCAACCCCCGCTGCCGAACAAATATCGTTTATTAATTCGGTTCTCGAGGAGATGTTGGTGGAATATTCTTTTACCGCTTCCCTTCTGCCGCTTATATTTTCGGCATTTTTTAATCTTACGGTAAGAACATAACCTTTAAGCGAAACAGCCTCTATTTTATTTTCCTTAATGTCAACCAAAAATTCCGTATATGATTTTGTTGCCGGTGCGGACGCCATAATATATACAAATATGGCCAGCACTGCTATAAGCAACACCATTAACACTATACCTCTAGTCTTTCCTTTCAAAATAAACCTCCGAATGTATTGTTATACATTAATAATCAAAAAATTTATGCAATTAATTTTAGCACATAATCGTCAATATTACAACGATTTTAACCTCATTTTTATTTGAACAAAAATTTTTTATTTTATTTTAATAGTTTTAATATAATTTTTATTTATAATATTTTTAATATTTTTATTTTTTTAATTATATTTTCTAAATATTTTCTAAATATTTTCTAATATATTTTCTAATTTGCTTTCATACAACATCGTAATTTTTATTAACTTCGGCAAATATGTTGCCTGTTTTATAAATTTCAATTAATATATTTTTTTTATTGCGTAATATATTTTATTGTGCTATAATATCAAATATAATATACGGTGAAGATTGTTAAAATATAAAGATACGATTATAAATCGGAGAAAAAGCTAAAATGGTATTGGATATAGTCTTTTTGCTCGTCTTTATATCGTTTTTGATATACGGGTACTTTAAAGGCTTCATTAAATTTGCGGTAGATTTTATAGGCACGCTTGGGGCACTCATAGCGGCAATTTTTTTATGCCGTCCCATAGGCTTTTGGGCTTTTAACATTACCGGCTTGACTTCTTTGATGAACAATACTTTTTCCGAATGGTTGGGAAATTTAGGCGAAGCAGCCACAAGAGAAATCACCGCAGCCGATGCGGCAAACATATCCTCGATGTTAACCGAATTGAAATTTCCCGGTTTTCTGTCGGATGCCATAGCGCCGGCTCTTGCCAATAATCTTCCCGCAGAAGGCAGTACTACCATTGCGTCTTTGATTGCTCCTTCGATTTCTGCCGTAGTAATAATATTTTTGTCCTTTATTCTGCTTTTTATTGCATTTAAATTGATAGTTTCTGCTTTACTGCTCTTGGTTAAAGGAATTTTAAAAGCAAAATCCATAAAATTCGTAGACAGATTCGTAGGGGCGGTTTTCAGCGGATGCGTTGTTATTTTCTTAACGTTTATTTTTTTCGCAATATATTCTTTGCTGGAAAATTTCGAATTTATGAAACCCGTTAACGATTATCTTGCAAACGCATCGTTTTTATCCTATTTAAAAGACATCAATCCCGTTAAAAATTGGCTGGACACTTTTGACTTCGTTACATTTTTTACGGGTATCATAAACGATTTGGGAATGTAAAATTTATTGCACCATAAATACGGCTATAGTTTTTTGATTATATAATTAAAAGGGAAAATTATGAAGAATATATTAGTTGTAGGGAGCAGCAATTTAGACATCACTGCTTATACCCCTAAATTTCCGCAAAACGGAGAAACCGTTTCGGGAAGGTCAATGAGTATTTCGGTAGGCGGGAAAGGAGCCAATCAGGCAACAGCCGCAGCAAGAGCGGGCGGAACCGTTGCTTTCATATCCAAAATAGGTAACGATTCTATGTCCGATATGATTTTGAAATCCTTTAAAAACGACGGCATAAACACCGATTTCGTATATATATCCAAAACCTGTGAAACGGGTTCCGCTTTTATAGAAGTTAACGACATAACGGGAGACAACCGCATAGTCTGTATTGCGGGTGCCAATGCTACTCTGACAAAAGAAGAAATGCAGGCCGCAGAAGTTTGTTTTAAAAAAGCAGACATAATGTTAGTACAGCTTGAACTCGAAACAGACAGGGTTACGGAAGCAATAAAGACCGCAAAAAAATATAACGTGCCCGTTATATTAAATCCCGCTCCCGCAAAAAAACTTTCGAATGACATATATTCTTATATAGATTATTTTACGCCGAATGAGTCTGAAGCGGCTTTTTATACCGGTTTTAGCGTCAATAACGATTCTGACGCCGAAAAGGCAGCAGACGTACTTTTAAAAAAAGGAATAAAAAACGTCATTATTACCATGGGCAAAAAAGGTTGTTTTATTAAAAACAGCAAATATTGCAAAAAAATTATGCCGTTTAATGTCAAAGCCGTAGATACTACAGGCGCAGGAGATTCTTTTAACGGCGGACTTGCGGTTGCATTGGCTAACAACGAAGATATTTTAACCGCTATAGAATTTGCTTCTGCCACTGCCGCACTTTCGGTTACAAAAGAAGGAACTTCAAAAGCAATGCCCTTTAAAAGCGAGATAGACTATTTTTTAAAAAACAGCAGTTTAATTTAAACGTTATAATAGATTTATTTAATCAAAATATAAATAAACGACGAAAATTAAAAATAAATAAACGGCAAACGGGATTGTTATTTTACGAATAAATTATCGAATTTATTATAGCCTAATAAAGAATAATTGAATAAATAAAAAATTGTATTTTTAAAATTATAAAAGGCAACTAAGTTTAACTTAATTGCCTTTTTTAGCATTATTTTACGGTAACGATTGAAATTATAAAAAATCTCACACATTTTAAATTTAAG
>CASEPJ010000059.1 GCA_949289715.1 uncultured Clostridia bacterium | reverse complement strand
GACGCTTTGGCTTGCGATAAATTATATAAAACCGATTATTTACTTAAATTGGAAGATATAACAAATGCCCGTAAAAACAGTGCCGAGTTGATTAATTTTTTCAAAAAAAACAGAAATGCCTGCCGGTGTTGCGGAATACCCCCGTGTTGCGGCAATGTTCATCCCAAAGACAGAGGATATTGCGCACATGTATTTGGCGAAATCAGAAAGACTTGCGGTGGATATTATAGAATACGTATAAGAAAGTTTAATGATAACAATTTAAAATATGCAAAAGAATTTATAGATATTATTATGGAAACGGAAAAAAGTTTAAAAACAAAAAATAAATAAAAATTATTTCCTTTTTTAAGGTTATTCAATTATTTATTATGTTATATTTATATATAAGAAAATTATAAGTTTTATTGAATTTGTCAAAAAGGGAATAATCTATTATATATAAAAAGGATAATTTTAAGTAATAAAGAGGTAAATAAATACGTATACTAAAAAATAAATTTAAAAAATATGATAAATAAAAAAACAAGGGTAACCTTGTTTTTTTATAATTTAAAGTTAGAAGGCTATAAAATTTTTGGATATATTTATTAAGATATTTATATTAAGATATATTTAAAAATTAAAATTAAATAATTAACTTATTTTAAAAACAACGATTGGTCAATTTTGTATTTGCCGTGATCTTCTTTTATGCCCATTTCGCAATATTTGGCAATTTCCACAAATTTCTTGCCGTCTATTCCCACTAAATCGTCTGTTTTGGCTAAAAATTTGAGTGCGTCTCTATGGAAATAGGATGTTGTTAAAAATATTCCCCTAGTTCCTTTTTCGGCACACATTGCTCCGTAAAATTCCCTCACTTCTTTTGTGGTTACCGCAATGGATTTTCTATTTTTGGTTTGAATTAGTATAAGTTCTTTAAATCCCAATTCGTCCGACGTTTCGATTATTCCGTCCAATCCTCCGTCGTTTGCTCCGCCGGTTACTTCCGATTTTAAAACTTCCTTATTTTCCATTAAGAAGAATTTTTCCAAAAGTTTTACGGCAAAATATTCCAAAAATTCACCGCCTTTTAAGTTAACGGCTCTTAAAAAACATTCGTCTAAATTACCGCCGTTTTCTGCTTTATATAACCATGTTCCCATTTCGGTATTGGGATAGCCTAAAAAATCGGGCAAGGAATAACCTGCTGCGGTTTTTATAAGTATTTTTTCTCTTACCAATTTAGCTAGAATGTAACCTGCCATGCGGCGCAAAGAAATATCATCGCTATCGGAAGGCGTTTTGTCTGTTCCGAAAAATTTTTCAGCTTCTTTAAAAATTTCTTGTTTCGACATGATTTTTCGTGATTTCAGAAGCTGTATAATAAATTTTTCCGTATTTTCTTCTTTTATTATAATTTCCAAATCTTTCGCAAGTCCTAATTTTTTGCCTTCGCTAAGATATAGGTGTCCGTCGTTTATGAGATTGGAAATTATCATGCCTACAAAAGTTTTTGCTTTTGTAGAAACACTTTCCGGACTTTTGTCCTTTAAATCGTCGGAAGTAAAACCGTTTTCTCTTAAACAAAATTCAATAAGTTCTTTTCTGAACCAAAGATTCTGTTTTTTAAATGCTTTATAAATGGAATTTTTAACTTCTTTTTCATCTAAACGGTAATTTTTTGCCATATTTTTCTCCCTGTTTATTATAAAACATATCTAATTATAAAATTTATGAGATTTCGTATTTAAACTTAAAAATTCTTTTATATTATTATAGCATAAAAAATTGTTTTTTGTAAATAGTATTGTATTTTTATTGGTTTATGGGTAAAATATTATCTTAAAAATAATTAGACAACAAAATTATATTGTGTTATACTATTTATATAAATGCGAAAATATCTTTATAATTATAGGAGCGGATATGGCATATTTGTCCATTTACAGAAAATACCGGCCGACAAGTTTTGATAAAGTTATCGGGCAGGATAATATCATCAAAACTTTAAAAAATCAAATTAAAGCCGATAGAATAGGTCATGCCTATTTATTTTGCGGCAGCAGAGGTACTGGTAAAACCACTACGGCTAAATTGTTTGCTAAAGCAATAAACTGCGAGCATCCAATAGATTATTCTCCGTGCGGGAAATGCAATGCCTGTTTATCGTTGGCAGAGTCGTCCAATATAGATGTTTTAGAGATAGACGCCGCTTCCAATAACGGAGTAGACGAAATCAGAGAACTCAAAGAAAGGGTGCAGTATCCGCCGGTGTCTTGTAAATATAAGGTATATATAATAGATGAAGTGCATATGCTTTCTCCCTCCGCATTTAATGCTTTACTTAAAACATTGGAGGAACCGCCAAGTCATACCGTTTTTATTTTAGCCACTACGGAACCATATAAATTGCCGCAAACCATACTTTCAAGGGTTATGCGTTTTGATTTCGAACTTGTTGCCGTAAATAAAATCGAAAATCTGATAAAGTCGATTTTAAAGGATATGAAAATAAAATACGAAGATGAAGCGGTAAGAGCACTTGCAGAAGCTGGAGAAGGCAGCGTAAGAGACGCACTCTCGGTTACCGACAGATGTGTTTCGGGTTGCGACGGCAATATAACGTATGAATATGTAAATGAAATTTTGGGCGCAAGCGATAAAGATTCTCTATATGCTATTGCTGCCGCATTAAACGACGGAGATTATAAAAGCATATTAAATCTTACGGAAAAGGCTTATACGGCGGGAAAATCGGTTGGGGTTTTAAACAGAGACCTCTCCTCATATTTTAGGGATTTGATGTTGGCTAAAATAGATCCGTCATTGATAACCTTACCCGAAAAATGGAAGGACAGAGTTTTAAATCAAGCAAAAAAATATCCGTTGGAGCTTGCCATGTCTGCTTTTAGGTCTCTTTTGGCAGCTGAAAGCGAATTGCGATATTCCATAAATCCCCGTTTTGTTTTAGAGTCGGTTTTGCTGAAACTTGCGACACCCTCAATAGACAGATCGTATGATGGTATGCTAAACAGAATTTCTAATTTAGAGCGTTTTGTAGGCGATTTGCATGAGTTGAAAGGGGTGGCGAATATAACAGAAAATTTGAAAAATAAAAAAGCGGAAACCTTACAGATGCAAGAAATTGAAGGAGAATTACCTTTTGAAGAAAACGAGGATCCTGTTTCGGACAATCAGGCGGGGGTTATTTGGGGAAAACTTTTAAGACTTATACGGGAGAAGGAAAAAGATAAAATCATTCTTTTTGCCGCTTGTCAAAATATCGACGCAGAAAACGCATATATTGATAACGGTAAGTTTAATATATTAGTGAACAATAAGTCGGAATATGATTTATTCAACGAAAACATAGAAGTTTTCAATAAATTATTAAAAAATGATTTAAAAAGCGAATTAAAAATTCAGTTTGAAATAAAAAAAATCGAAGAAGACAACACGGCAGAAACCATAAAAGAATTAGTTGGAAAGGATAAATTTAGAATTATATAATAAACTCATTTATTTTTAAGCAAGGAGGCTGTTATGGCAAACAGAGGCGGATTTCCCGGGGGCGGGGCAAATATGCAACAACTTTTAAAACAAGCTCAGAAAATGCAGGAAGAAAGCGAAAAAATACAGGCGGAACTTGCCGAAACGGAAGTGTCTGCAACCGCAGGCGGAGGTATGGTGAAAGTTACCTTATCCGGTGCTTTGGAAATGACCGATTTAAATATTAAACCCGAAGCGATTGATCCGGATGATATAGAACTTTTGGAGGATATGATTATTGCGGCATATAACGAAGCATTGGCAAGGGCACAGAGATTGAAGGATGAAAAAATGGGTGCGCTTACCGGTGGATTGGGAGGATTATTTTAATGGATTTTGCGCCGTCGTTGGAAAAACTAATAAACGAATTTTCGAAATTGCCGGGAGTAGGTCAAAAAACCGCACAGCGATATGCCTTTAAAATAATAAACGGAACCAAAGAAGAAGCGGAAGCTTTTGCCAAAGCTTTAATAGAGGCAAAAGATAAAATTCATTATTGTAGCGTTTGCGGCAATTATACCGACGAAGACGTTTGCGAAATATGTAAAAACAGGAAAGCGGAAATAGTGTGCGTAGTAAAAGATCCGAAAGACGTTATTGCTTTGGAAAAAGCCAGAGAATTTAATTGGGGATATCACGTTTTACACGGTACCATAAGCCCGTTGAAGGGCATAATGCCGGAAAATTTAAATATAAAAACGCTTTTAAAACGTATAAACGACGGCGAAATAAAAGAATTGGTTATGGCGCTTAATCCCGATATAGAAGGGGAAGCCACTGCCATGTATATTGCTTCTTTGGTTAAACCCATGAATATAAAAGTAACACGATTGGCCTGCGGAATTCAGGCGGGTAGTGAAATAGAATATACCGATTACGTTACTTTAACTAAAGCTTTTAACGACAGAAAACCAATATAAGCTTTAATTATTTATAATTTTTTTTACAATAGTTATAGGTTAACTAGATTTTTATTATTTTAATAAGCTGTAAAAAATGAAATTGAAATTAAATAACAGTTTAAATAATTTAAAAAATTTTTATATTAAACTAAAACCGGCGGATTAAATTAAATTCCGCCGGTTTTTAATTGTTAAGATTTTTTATTTTAAATTAGTTTTTATAAATATAAATTTAAAATTTTATCCATTAATTGTTTATGGGAAAGTCCGGAATCGTGGCAAATCCTTTTTGCAAGTCGGCATCGGTGGGAATATTGTCCGATATTGTTCCGTCGTTATATTGTTTATATGCCGCAAGGTCGAAATAACCCGTACCGGTCAGTCCGAATAGTATTTTTTTCTTTTCTCCCGTTTGTTTGCATTTTATTGCTTCGTCCATGGCTACCCTTATTGCGTGACTGGATTCGGGTGCGGGCAAAATACCTTCGGTTTTGGCGAACATTACGGCAGCTTCGAAGACTTTTGTCTGTTCTACCGTAACTGCTTCCATTTTCTTTTCGTGGTATAACTGCGAAACCACGGGACTCATTCCGTGATATCTTAAACCGCCTGCGTGGTTGGCTGAAGGCATAAAGCCGCAACCTAATGTGTACATTTTTGCAAGAGGAGTCGTTTTTGCACTGTCGCAGAAATCATAAACATATTTACCTCTGGTAAGAGAAGGGCAGGAAGCCGGTTCGACGGCGATAAAACGAATATCGTTTTTGCCTTGCAGTTTATCTCCCATAAAAGGAGAAATTAATCCGCCTAAATTTGAACCACCGCCCGCACAGCCTATTATAACGTCGGGTGTGATTCCATATTTGTCAAGTGCGGTTTTTGCTTCTATACCAATTATGGACTGATGAAGTAAAACGTGATCTAAAACACTCCCTAAAACATATCTGCACGAATCGGAAGTAAGAGCTTTTTCAATGGCTTCGGATATTGCACAGCCTAAAGAACCTCCGCTTCCGGGATATTCTTCCAATAATTTTCTTCCTGCATTGGTAGTATTTGAAGGAGAGGGAACAACGGTAGCACCGTATGTTCTCATAACTTCTTTTCTGTAAGGTTTTTGTTCGCTTGAAACTTTAACCATATATACGGTAAGATCCAAACCGAAATATGCTGCTGCCATTGCAAGTGCGGTTCCCCATTGACCTGCGCCCGTTTCGGTGGTAAGAGATTTCAATCCTTGTTTTTTTGCATAATAAACCTGAGCTGCGGCAGAATTTAACTTATGCGAACCCGAAGTGTTGTTGCCTTCGAATTTATAATAAATTTCCGCAGGGGTATTCAATGCTCTTTCGAGACAATATGCTCTGACTAAAGGAGAGGGACGGTACATTTTATAAAAATTTCGTATCTCTTCGGGTATTTCTATGTAGGGGTCGGTAAAATTAAGTTCTTGTTCTATAACTTCGTCGCAAAATACCGGTCTTAAATCATCTGCCGTACAAGGTTTTAAAGTTGCAGGATTCATAAAAGGGGGATGCGGCGTCATAAATGCACGAACATTATACCAATATTTAGGTATTTCCTTTTCTTCTAAATAAATTTTGTAAGGAATTTCTGTCTTTGCCATTTTTATTGACCTCCGTTAATATATTTTTTGTATGTTTATAAACATTCAGCAAAGTAGTATAAAAGTGTATAAAAAAACACGGAATATTTCCTTCAATGGGACGAATTCCGTGTTGCCACCCAAATTTACGGTATATAACCGCCTCGTTACGGATACTGACATATCCTCCTTTTTTAACGCTAAGGCTGCGTCGAAAGCTACTTTTACTTTTGTTGTTCGCCTTCGCCCTCGATAATCCATTCACAAGCCGCCTGCAATCTCCCTCGCACCTTACGGAGACTCTCTTTGTACAGGTTGAAGCCGCTACTTCTTTATCTCATCGGTTTAATTTTTATTACAATAGCACAAATTTTTATAATTGTCAACAAATTTAAAGAAAAAATTTAAATATTATTTTAAATTCCGCTTGCGCCGTAGTTAGATAATACTCTTGCACTAGGGTCGTTTACGTTGCAACCTTCCCAATCTTTGTTGGGCATCCAGAAATCGATTATCATTTCCGCTTGACCGGGATAATATTTTTCGAATATTTCTCTGTATAACAAAGATTCTTTAGTAAAGGGTTTTGCGTGATAAGCATATTTTTCAGCTATCTTTTTCCATTTTTCATCGGAATATTTTTCTTGTGCATATGCTTTAAGATAATCCACCATGGAATGACCTACCGCATCGGAAAAGGCGGCTTTTTCTCTGTAGAGTATGGAATCAGGTAGATAATCGCCCTCGAAAGCGTGTCTTAACAAATATTTGCCTTTGTTATAAACGTTCATTTTTTTGGCAGGGTCTATCGACATAACGTATTTGACGAAATCGAGATCTCCGAAAGGCACACGGGCCTCCAATGAGTTTGCGCTAATGCAGCGGTCGGCTCTTAAAACGTCGTACATATGTAATTCTCTTATGCGTTTTTCGGATTCTTTTTGGAATTCTTCGGGAGAGGGAGCAAAATCCGTATATTTATACCCGAAAAGTTCGTCGGATATTTCACCCGTTAAAAGAACACGAATATCGGTTGTTTCGTGAATGGCTTTACATATTAAATACATTCCCATACTTGCTCTTATTGTGGTAATATCGAAAGTTCCTAAAATTTGAATTACCGTTTCCAAAGAAGAGAGAACTTTTTCTTTATCTATAATTATTTCTGTATGTTCGCTTTTAATATAGTCGGCTACTTCTTTTGCATATTTTAAATCTATTGCGTCTTCGCTCATACCTATTGCAAATGTTTTTATAGGGCGAGAGGGCATTAATTTTTGTGCAACCGAACATACAAGAGAGCTGTCTAACCCTCCCGACAGCAAAAATCCCAATGGAGCGTCGGCATCTAATCTTTTTTCTATACCTTTTATTAATTTGGCTTTAATGTTTTTACAAACAGTGTCCAAATCGTCGCAACAAATGTCGTCCGTTTTTGCCGGATCGTTGTAACATACGAATTTACCTTGTGAATAATAGTGACCCGGGGGAAAAGGAAAGATTTTTCCTGCAGTTAATTCAACTAGATTTTTTGCTTCGCTTGCAAAGACAATGTTACCCGATTCGGTATATGTATAATACAAAGGGCGAATACCTATAGGGTCCCTTGCGGCAATATAATCTTTTTTTACGGGGTCGTAAATTACCATTGCGAATTCCGCATCCAAAGTTTTAAACATGGAAAGTCCGTATTCAAAATATAAAGGCAAAATTATTTCGCAATCGCTGTCGGAAGAAAAAGCATATCCTTTTTTTATAAGTTCTTCTTTAATTTCTCTAAAACCGTAAAGTTCTCCGTTGCAAATAATGGCATATTTATTGCGAGTAAAAGGTTGCATTCCCTCTTTTGTAAGTCCCATTATTGCCAAACGGTGAAATGCCATTATTCCCGTATCGGTTTCAAGTATAGCCGATTCGTCGGGTCCTCGTGAAATTGTTTTGTCAAATCCGCTTTTGAATTTTTCCAACGGCATATCTTTTGCCGTATAACACATTATTGAACACATATTTAGTACCTCCGAAAAATAAAAAATGCGTCTGTTAGTCTTAATAGGACGAACAGACGCTATTCGTGGTACCACCTAAATTTACCGGAAAACCGGCCTCTTTCACAACCTGACAGTTGCTTTAATTTAACGCATTATTACGGCGCCCTTACTCCCTTTGAAGGTTTCTGTTTGCAGCTCCCGAGTGTTATTCGCATAATCTTTTCGTTCGGGTTTTCACCGTCCCCGACTCACTGTGCGAAAGCGGATTATGTTACTTCTCTCGATTATCGCTTTTTTTAGCACACACCTTTGTAGCCTATTTTATTTTGGATAGTATAGCACAATTAAATTTTATTTGTCAACAATTATAAATTATTTTTTTAATTTTTTTATATAATTACTATTCAATTATTATAATTTATATGGATTTACGATATTTTGTTTTTTATTATTGTCAAAAATTTTTTTAATAATAACTGTAATTACATATTAATTAATTTTTATTTTAGTAAACAATTTAATAAATAAAAACAATATTAAAGTTTAATTACATAACATTTTTTAAATATAAAAATTTTTTTAATTTAATCATTAAAATTTAATTATGTCAAATTGTGTCTTATTTAAGAGGTATAATTAAATAAAAAAACTAAAAAATTGAGATTTTTTTAGAATTCGAAAAGATAAAAAACATCATAAGTAAATTTTAAAAAATAAAATTTTTTATTAAATAAAATAAACGATATAAAAAACTGAAATTATTAGTTAAGCTTTCGATTATTATTCTTAAAATATTTTTTAATTTTAATACTCGAAATTATTATAGTCAAAATTAATAAAGTCAACCGACGTTTTAAAAAATGATATGAAAAATATTAATTCAAAAACATAAAGATAACAATTAATTTAAAAGAGGTAGATAAAAATGGAAAACGCATTACAAAACCAATTAGATAATGTAAAATCTTTTTCCGAGTTTAAACCAAAGGATGAATTTAATATAAATTTGGATTTCGACGGCAAGATTTATTTGGGTAACAATTATTATTATAATTTAATAAACGTTTGGCAACCCGATGTTATTTTGAACTTTGCCAATGCGCCTGTTAGAGTCGATATAACCAATCCCGTTAAAAATGACGTTAATATATTTTATATTTCGCATAAGGCAAAAAATGTTGTTATTGAAAATCTTAAATTGTATGTTTATTTGAATTGTCCCATAAACTTTAATAAAATTACCGCAATTTGTAATACGGCTGTCGGCGTAAAAATTAGAAATTGCCATATTGAAATTATTTCCGAAAATGCAACAAATTTAACGGGTATTATTAATTTAGGTAATCAGAGTACATTGCTATCGGATAAAGGCGATAATTTAATTGCGGAAAAAAATTTTATAAATATAAAAATAATAAATAGAAGCAAAAATATAAGCAGCGTTTGCGGATTTAACAATAACTTTGCCAATAGTATTCTTGTTAAAGACAACTTTATTTATACCTATAATATAGGTTACGGAAAAAATCAAACAAGCACGGGGATTTACACCGACGGCAAATTCGGGCGTTTTATTAATAATAATATAAAAGCAAACGGCAGTCATAATACGGGCAACGAAACACAACAGGCATTTACTTACGGATTTATTAATGACGGTTCTTACAATTTTTTAGAGGGAAACAACATAGTTGGCGAATGGGGCGGTCAATGCATAGGGCTGGAAAATAAAGGCGGTTATGCAAAAGTCAGCGGAAATAAAATATTATCTACACATACCATAAAGGGCAGATCAATAAGAAATTATTCACAGTGCAGTTTATTTTACGGAAATATAATTACCTCTACAAGCCGAAATCCCCGTTTGTTTGAACAAAACGGAAGTTATTGTATATTTAACAATAATTTATTGGAAGGTCTGCAGGGAACCGAAATTTATAAATCCAGTGTGGGAATTTATGCGGCTGAAGAAAGTGCAACGGGAAATATAATTTTTAATAATATTATTAAAAATGTCTGCGACTGCGGAATATTTATGCACAAAAATACAGGAAAAGTTAAGGACAATTTATTTATAACCTATCCCGATTGTACCCAATTTAAAGAAATTTCAACCGTTGCCGATTTAAAACTGTTAAACAAACTTAACGAAGCCAATATAAAATCAGTTTATTAAAAAGGAGGAAACATATGCAGTATTTAATGTTAGAATTTATGCAAAATTGCGGGCTGG
>CASEPJ010000058.1 GCA_949289715.1 uncultured Clostridia bacterium | reverse complement strand
CTTTTGCAATTATCGGAAAAATATCTTTCTATAAGCGACCTAACTCCTAAAACTTTTAATAAAAAGGACGGAGCTTCACTTCTTGCGAAAGTTTTATTCGAAGAGGCCACTCACGTAACATTTTTTGTAGGGCAAAGCATAAATGCCGCACATCAGGGATTGCCTATAGATATAACAATGAAACTAAAACTTGTGGAATCGTTATCGGAAAATTTAAAAAAGATGGGGAAAATCGTTGAAGTCAATTACGATTAAAGGTGAAAGCAATGAGAAAATTCGATACAAAAGTACAACATTTAAAATATAAAGTATTAAGAGAAGTTGCAAGACAGGCTTTTAACGATAACTTGCTCGAAAGCGTTACGGATATTCCTAAAACAATTATTCCCGGCAAAGAAGCTACGATGCGTTGCTGTGTTTATAAAGAAAGAGCTATTTTAGCGGAACGTGTCAAAATGGCAATGGGAGGGGATAAAAGCAATCCGAACGTTATAGAAGTTATTGACATAGCTTGCGATGACTGTCCTGCCGGCGGATATGAGATTACGCAGGCGTGCAGAGGTTGTCTTGCTCACCGTTGTGAAGATGTTTGCCCGAGAGGCGCCATTACATTCGACCATTTGCAAAAAGCTCATATTGATAAATCTAAATGCGTAGAATGCGGTATGTGTGCAAAAGTCTGCCCTTACAGTGCTATTATAAATTATAAAAGACCTTGCGAATCTTCCTGTAAAGTAAAGGCGATTTCTATGAATGTGGATAAATCGGCTAAAATAAATAACGATAAGTGTATTGCATGCGGAGCTTGTGTATATCAATGTCCTTTCGGGGCGATAACCGATAAATCTTTTATATTAAATGCTATAGATTTGATTAAAAAGAGTAATAACAATACCGAATTTAAAGTTTATGCTGTTGTGGCTCCATCAATTTCGAGCCAGTTTACTTATGCAAAATTGGGGCAGGTAATAACGGGAATTAAAAAGCTGGGCTTTTATACCGTTGTGGAAGCCGCTTTGGGTGCCGATATGGTAGCATATGCCGAAGCCAAAGAACTTTCGCAAAAGGGTTTTCTGACAAGCTCCTGTTGTCCGGCATTTGTGGATTATATAAAGAAAAATTTTCCTAAAATTGTTCCCAATATTTCACATAATCTTTCTCCCGTTGCAACCATAGCAAAATATATTAAAGAAAACGAAAAAGACGTAAAAATTGTTTTTATAGGACCGTGTACCGCAAAAAAAATGGAATTTCAAAAGGAGGAAGTCAGACCGTATATAGATTGCGTTATAACATTCGAGGAATTGCAAGCTTTGTTTGACGCAAAAGATTTGGATATAACTCAAATGGAGGAATCGGTTTTGGACAATGCTTCTTATTACGGCAGAATTTTTGCAAGAAGCGGAGGAATTACCGATGCCGTAAGGCAGGGGTTGAAAGAACAGAATTTGGATTTTAATTATAAACCAGTTACCTGCGACGGCATAGAATCTTGTCGTGCCGCATTGTTAAAAGCTTCTAACGGAGTTTTGGATGCTAATTTTATAGAAGGTATGGCTTGCATAGACGGTTGCATAGGCGGTGCCGGCTGTTTAACTCACGGTGCAAAAAATAAAAGCGAAGTAGATAAATACGGCAATGAAGCAATGGAAAAGACCATTACCGACGCAATAAGTGTGTTAAAAACAACTAAGCGGAAATAAAGTCGTTTATTAAATATCAATTATTAAATAAATATCAATTAATCGAATATTTTGTCAAATAAATAAATCATATAGCTATATTTATAAAATTCGTTCAAAAAAAGCAAGCTTTAAAAGCTTGCTTTTTTTGATGAAATCTTTTTTTACAAAAAATTGGAAATATCTATCGTTATTATAATTTAAAACCAATAAAAACCGATTTGATCGACAAATAAATTTAATTTAAGTTAAATTCTATGAATGCATCATTTTTTAATATTTTATAATGTATAACTGTTTTATTCTTTTACATTAAGAAAAACTTTCTTTATTCATTTTTTTCAATATAAGATTTAAAAAATATGTAATTTTATTTTTCATAAAAATAGAAACCATTATTTTCTTGACTTAAAAGTGCGCTTTTGCTATACTTTTATGAATGTTTAAAAATATATTTTACTGTCGTTATATGTAAAATTTTATTTAAAAAAATTAAAAAATTTTATTAAAACGGATTAAAAAATATATTTTTTCTTTTTATTTTTAGTTTGATATTTGCAACGATTAACTTAATTAAGAAAGACTAATAGAGAGAAATATAATGAAAGATGCATTGTTATCCAAAAAGATGGGCGAAATGCCTGTAGGCAAACTTCTGTTTAAAATGTCCGTACCGGCAATCATATCTATGTTCGTACAATCGCTATATAACGTGGTAGATTCGATTTTTGTATCCGTTTACGATCCGGATGCCATGGAGGCGGTTTCTATAGCTTATCCCATGCAAATGCTTATAGTTGCTTTCGCAGTCGGTGTGGGAATAGGTGCAAATGCACAAATATCCCGAAAGCTCGGGGAAGGAGACCGTGAAGGCGCATCTAAAACCGCAAAAAACGGATTGTTTTTAAGTTTGATATGCACCGTTTTATTTATTGTTATGGGACTTACGTTATCCAAATGGTTTATAAGTCTATTTACTTCAAATGATAAAATATTGGGCTACGGAACACAGTATTTGTCCATAGTTATGGTCTTTAGTGTTGGATGTTTCGTTGAAATTTGTTGTTCGAAAACTTTGCAGGCAACGAGTAATATGAAAATCCCCATGATTTCGCAGCTTATTGGCGCAATTACCAATATAGTGTTAGACCCTGTGTTTATTTTCGGCCTTGCCTTTATTCCTTCCATGGGGGTTAGCGGTGCGGCAATCGCAACGGTTATAGGTCAGATTTTTGCGATGATATTTGTGTTGATAGTAATGTACACTAAAAAACACGATGTAAATATGTCTTTAAAAAAATTCCGTCCCGAACTTTATTATATTTTAGGAATATGTAAAATCGGTTTTCCCGTTATGGTAATGAATGCGGTGGCGTCTTTTACCACTATGGCAATGAACGGCATTTTAGCAAAATTCAATAATGCAATAACCATTTTGGGAATTTATTTTAAACTGCAATCCTTTATATTTATGCCTATATTTGGGTTAACTCAGGGATTATTGCCCATTTTAAGCTATAATTACGGAGCGGGAAATAAAGAAAGATATATAAAAACATTTAAAATTGCTGTTTTTTGCGCTTTTTTAATTATGCTGTTAGGATTGTTGATTTTTCAGATTTTTCCGGGACTACTGTTATCGTTGTTTAATCCGAAAACCGAGATGGTAGGAGACGGTATATATGCTTTAAAAATTATTAGTCTTTGTTTTATACCTGCAGCTTTCGGAATAACTTTTACAACCGCACTTCAGGCTTTGACATTCGGTAAAACTTCTCTTCTAATGTCGTTGTTCAGGCAAGTAATTATTTTGATTCCCGTTGCCGTTTTGCTCTCTGTTATTTATCAGACAAAAGGGGTATGGTTTTGTTATCCTGTAGCGGAATTGGTAACTATAGCTATTTTTATTCCGTTGACTTTAAAATTTATAAATAAATCTTTTGCCAATAAAATTTCTATACAAAATTAATTTTACGGCTATTATTTTAATTTATATTATTTTTATTCGTATTTTTATTAATTTAAGCAAATTATGTATTTTTTTCCATATTAAAACGGTTTATTGACGTATCCGATATTAAAATTATTGACATCGAAAAAATTTAATTATATAATAATTAAATACGGTAGAATTTATTTTAATTTATTTATGAATTTTCCGTTTTAATACCATTTTATAAACCATTAATTATTATCACGGAGATAAGCATGAATTGGACAGACTGGTTAAATATTTTAGTATTGGCAATTTATATAGCAGGAATGATTTTTATTGCAATATATACAAGAAACAAAGCAAAAACTGTTAAGGATTTTCTTTTGGCAGGGTCAAAAGGATTAAACGGTTGGATGAGCGCTTTTTCATACGGTACGACCTATTTTTCGGCAGTTATCTTTATTGGCTATGCCGGTAAATTCGGCTTTGAATACGGACTTGCCGCTGTGTGGATAGGTATCGGCAATGCGATTTTAGGTTCCCTTATAGCTTGGCGTGTACTTGCCGCAAAAACAAAAAATATGACCGTTAGATTAGAAGCAAAAACTATGCCGGAATTTATAGGCAAACGATATGAATCCAAAAATTTGAAAATTATTTCGGCAATTATAATATTTATGTTTTTAATTCCCTATTCCGCATCAGTTTATAACGGGCTGGGTAATTTGTTTAATATAATGTTCGGTGTACCCGGTTGGGTTATTATGATTATTTTAGCGGGAGTAACCGCTTTATATTTGTTTTTCGGCGGATATTTTGCAACTTCGCTTTCCGATTTCGTGCAGGGAATAATTATGCTTGTTGGCGTAGTTATTATGGTGATGTGCTTTCTTTTCAGCAGTGAAGTAAATTTCGGAGAAGGCATTAGCAAACTGATAGAAAACGATTTGGGCTTTATTTTAACTGACGATAATTCGGGATTTTTATACGGAAATTCAATGTCGTTGATAAGTCTTATATTATTGACGTCTTTCGGCGTATGGGCAATTCCGCAGACTGTGCACAAATATTATTCGGTCAGAGATAAAAAAGCAATTATGCAGGGTACCGTAGTTAGTACAGTTTTTGCATTGATTATAGGTTTCGGGGCATATTTCGTAGGAGGCTTTAGCAATCTGTTTTATTCCGACCCGTCTATTGTAGGCGGAACCGATAATTTAATTCCCAGTATGCTGGTTAGGGTTGTGCCTGCCGGTTTATTGGGTCTTATTGCAGTTTTAATTTTAAGTGCGAGTATGTCTACTTTGGCTTCCGTTTCTTTAACGAGTGCATCTGTCGTTGCTGTGGATTTGTATAAGGGCAGTATTAAGCCCGAGGCGGAAGATAAAAAAGTTACTTTGCTTATGAGAATATTATGTCTTGTTTTTATTTTGATTTCGGTAATAATAGCTATGCTTAATACTATTTACAATATTACGGCTATAGCTTATTTAATGTCTTTAAGCTGGGGTATTTTGGCAGGCTGTTTTATGGGACCTTATGTTGTTGGAGTAATCAGTAAGAAAACCACAAAAACTTCTGTATGGGTATCGATTATAGGTACCTTGCTGCTTACCGTAGTTTTAATAATTTTGTTCGGTTACGGTAAATCGGACTTTTCCGGCAGTTTTGCTGAAGCAATAAAAAATGGAATGAGCGTTTCTCCTTTAATAGGGGTTATTTGTATGATTTTTTCCGTCGTGGAAACTTTGATTGTCAGCCAATTTACAAAAAAACCCTCAGAACAAACAATTTTTGAGTCATTCGAAAAAGAAAAAGAAAATCTGATAGTTTAAAAATATTTAATAAAAAAGGACAAAAGGATAAAAATGATTTGGGCAAAAGAGGAAATATTATCCAGAAAGGAAATCGAGGATATTCAGATTGCAAGGCTAATTGAAACCGTAAAAAGAGTTTACGAAAAAGTACCTTATTATAGGAATAAAATGGATGCCGCCAAGGTAAAACCGGAAGATATTAAGTCTTTAAGTGATTTAAAAAAACTTCCCTTTACAACCAAGCAAGATTTGAGAGACACATATCCGTTCGGTCTTTTTGCCGTACCGGAAAGCGAACTTGTAAGAATTCACGCATCCAGCGGAACGACAGGTAAACCCACGGTGGTAGGTTATACCAAACGTGATTTAAAAATATGGACCGAGTGCGTTTCGAGAGTTGCCGTAATGGGCGGTGCCACCAAAAACGACGTTGCTCAAATATGTTTCGGCTACGGAATGTTCACGGGTGCTTTGGGATTGCATTACGGGTTGGAAAATATTGGTGCCGCCATAGTACCTTCGTCAACAGGCAATTCAGAAAAACAAATAATGTTTATGAAAGATTTTAACACAACGCTTTTGGTTGCTACTCCTTCATATGCTTTAAGACTTGCCGAAGTTGCCGCATCGATGGGAGTAGATGTTAAAAAAGATTTAAAGGTCAAAATAGGTCTGCTTGGCAGCGAATTGTTGACCGATGCCATGAGAACGGAAATGCATAAACTTTGGGGAGAGGATATGCTTGTAACTTCTAATTACGGAATGAGCGAGCTTATGGGACCGGGAGTGTCGGGAGAATGCAGCTATTTAGACGGTATGCACATAAACGAAGATTTTTTCATTCCGGAAATCATTAATTCCGAAACGGGAGAAAATCTTAAAGAAGGTGAAACGGGAGAACTCGTTATAAGCTGCATTTATAAGGAAGGACTGCCTCTTTTGCGTTATAGAACCAAAGACATAACGAGTTTGAATTATGCTCCGTGTAAATGCGGCAGAACTACGGTAAGAATGGCTAATCTCCAAGGCAGAACCGATGATATGTTAAAAATACGTGGAGTAAATGTATTCCCCAGCCAAATTGAAGAAATTGTTTTGGGAATAAATGAAATAGGTCCCCATTATGAAATAATTGTTACGAGACAAGATCATTCTGATAAATTGGAAATAAAAGTCGAATTGATAAAACATACCGATAATTTCAACGAGATAACCGAAATAGAGAAAAAAATTAAAAATAAATTGCGGGTTGTTTTGGGATTAGACGCAAAAATTACACTTGTTTCCCCCAATACGTTACAACGTTTTGAAGGAAAAGCGAAAAGAGTAAAAGATTTAAGAAACGGAATTTAAGTGAGGATAAAATGAAAGAAAAAAAATTAATGCTCGGCAATGAAGCCATAGCAAGAGGAGCATATGAAGCAGGCGTAAAAGTTTCTGCCGCATATCCCGGTACTCCAAGTACGGAAATAAGCGAAAACATAGTAAAATATCCGGAGATTTATTCGGAATGGTCTCCGAATGAAAAAGTAGCGGCAGAAGTTGCCATAGGCGCTTCCTTAAGCGGAGTTCGAGCAATGGCTTCTATGAAACATGTAGGTCTTAACGTTGCTGCCGACCCACTTTATACGGTATCTTATATAGGCGTTAACGGAGGTTTGGTTTTTTTCATTGCGGATGATCCCGGTCTGTATAG
>CASEPJ010000057.1 GCA_949289715.1 uncultured Clostridia bacterium | reverse complement strand
TTATCCGCCGCCCGTTTTTAATTATTATTAATTTATCTTGCTTTAACCCGATTTTCTCGTAACCCCGTTCATTATAAAACTTACGCCTATAATATAATCTTCTTTGCCCATTGACAAGTCTTTTAATTTAAAATATAATGAAAATGAAAAATAACAGCCTAATTTATTAAACAGAGAATTAATTTTGTCTGTATTTTTAACTCTATATAATTTGGAATTTACAGAATATAGAGTTTTTTAATAAATTAAGATTAGCAGGAAATTAAGTTATGGATAAAAAAATATTCAAATTAAAAAACTTAGTGTTCAATCAAATATTTAAGAGCGTGTATTGGATAATTATAAATTTGGGCAATCCCGTAAAATATTCGCTGCATGTTTTATGTAATTTAAGGATTTGTCATAAAGACAGAATTATATTGTGTACTTCGGACGAATTTTTGACGAAAGACGCCATGAGCAAACCCGAAGAAAGATATGAAGAGCTGAATAAAGAAGGATATATATTCGACCCTGACAGTCTTCTTATTCAAAATATGGAGACGGCGAATCAACTTCTTAAAAATAAAAGGGTTAAAAAGGTCAAGTTGACGAAGTGGAAAGATTTAATATTATATTTTGAAGGAGATATTCAATTACATTGCATAATAGATACACTCGAAAAGGATTTTGAATATTACAGAATATTGGAGTTTGAACCGTTTATGAGTTTGGAAGATGACGATGAAAAAAGCAATCATATCGTAGTGTGTAACGATAACGGCACTCCTAAGATAGAATAAAAAAAGATTTGCGGGAAATTTTAAATTAGGGAGAAAGAGAAGTGTTTTTTGTAGCATAGTCTCAACTTTTTAAAAATATCCTTAAAAATTTAATAGAAAGGGGTATAATTATAAATTTTGAAATGCTCATAAATAATAGGGTTTTACCTTATTGACTGGTGAAAAAATATGAATTTTATAAGATATATTAAAAAAGAGTTAAATTTTTTAAGGAAGCGTGGATTTTCGTTTAAACAATATGCTAATCAAATAGATGTAACCGAATTTTATTATAGCAAAGGCAACTTGGTAATAGAAGTTTTGTATGAAATTTTATCAACTAAAAGTTACGAAGCAGTGTTTCCTAATGATATGGATGTAGATGAATATTCTAAAATTCTATTTGCTAATCTCTATAATGATATAGAATTTACTATAGGAATTAATAGAAAAAGAAGAAATTTATGTGATAATGATTTGAAGTTTTTAAACGATTCCGCTTTAAGTGAATTGTACAAAAAATTTAATGAAAACAGGTATGATATTCTTAAAAAAATTAAGCTACTGAGGAATTTTCTTGTGGAGAATATAAAAAAGCCGTGGTTAAAAAAATCTTTTTTTCAAAATCCATTTTCTAAAAATAAAAAATATAACTTTATATATGAGGATTACGAAGATTTAAAGGAAGGGGTTCTAAATTTAGAAAAACTGTTAAATTGTTCACCGTTAATAATAAAAATAAATTCTTTTAGTGACTTAAATGGAATAATTAAAGATAAAAAAGTAATGAGCATAAAGAGCTATAATTATTATTTAGTAGAAGACCTGGATTTTTTAAAGGAAGTACCTTTTGGACTTATTCAAGGTATGAGTATATATTTTTCTGATAGAAAAGTAACCGAAAATAATATTTTGTCTGTCATAAAAAATCAACCTGATTTTCATGTTTATTTGGATAACATAGATGCGAAAGCTTTTATAAAAATAAATAACAAAAAATATAGTGAAATATTAAATAAATTATTATAAAGTTTAAAAGCAAGGCATACAGTATGTTTAAGCAATACAATTAATTTAAGCGCAAGAAAAACCAATCTAAAAGAGGCGACAAAAGTCGCCTCTTTTAATTTTGTACTAAATCCAATGCTTTTGTGCAAAATCAATTCACCCCATACCTCCCGCCCGCCTCTCATAGCACGGCTTTCTCGTTCGCACCGGTCTAGCTTTTCCATTCTCGCCTAGCTCGACAAACATCGTACCGCCTCTTTTAATTTTGTACTAAACTGAATACTTTTGTACAAATCCTTTTTTGTCTAAATTTAAATTACTAATTTTGTACAAAATTATTTTAAACAAGTTAAAAATCAAAAAGCCTTTAAAATAAAGG
>CASEPJ010000056.1 GCA_949289715.1 uncultured Clostridia bacterium | reverse complement strand
CACGCCGTTACGTTTCCGCCGTGCTTTGCCAAAGCTATTCCTATACAACCGCTGCCTGTACATAAATCCAAGACCGATTTATTTAAAACTCCTTCTTTTATAAGCATATCCGCAAGATATTCCGTTTCGAAACGAGGTATCAAACAGGAAGGATTTACATTTCTTTTACAGCCGCAAAAATCTACATATCCTAAAATATATTGCAAAGGTTCGTTTTGCCGTCTTTTATCTAAAAGATTGTTAATTTTTTCGTATTGGTTTTTATCGGCATATTTAATAGAACTCAACTCTCCTCTCGGGCAGTTCATAACCTCTGCACAAATCCATTCCGCATCGACTGCACTTATGTTTTTAGCGGAAAGTTTGTTTTTTGAGGAGGAAAATAAATATTTAAAATCTGCATAATATATGTTGAATGCTTTATCGGACACAAATGATGTGTTTTCCATTTTTAAAACAGCATTAAAAGAACATATTGCCACTTCTATCATTGAATCGTCGGGTTCTTTGGTGGTAATTTTCTGCATCAACAGTCCGGGTAATTTCAAAGGATAAAACAACCAAAAATCAGTTTTTGCGAGTCCTTTTAATACTTCATAGGAAATACCTGCAACTACCGGCAAAAGCGCAATTCTTATTAAAATTCTAAAAACTGTATCCAAAACCGCATTAAACCCGAATTGCTGCGGTAAAAATAGCGAAACAAAAATACTTATAAGTATAACTATAAACATAAACGTGGTGCCGCATCTGTTATGTAATCTTGAGCTTCCTCTTACGTTTTCTATAGTCAATTCTTTCCCGCTTTCATAACAATTTATCGTTTTATGTTCCGCTCCGTGGTACATGAACGTTCTTTTAATATCCTTCATTAAAGATACCAAAAGAAGATAAGCAATAAAAATCAATATTTTTATAAGTCCCGCTATCACGTTGTAAAGCCAATCGGGAATATTACCGTTGGCAATGCTTACTATAAATTTTGTTGTCATTTCCGGTAAAACTATGAATAAAAATATAGCCAACGCAAGTCCCAAAACCAAAGAAACGGCTATAATGAAATTAATAGATTTTTTAGAAGTTTCTTCTTCGGTATCCGCATATATTTCGGCCGATGCCATTAAAGTTTTCATTCCGACAATCAAAGTGGATATAAAGTTTATCACACCTCTTATTACGGGAATTTTTGAAATTTTACTTTTAGTTTCCTTTAGTTTTTCGTTTTTTATTAAAATATTTCCGTTCGAATCTCTAACGGAAGTGGACATACACGTTTTACCGCGCATCATTACCCCTTCCATTACAGCCTGACCGCCTATATAAGTTTTTTTCAAATTACAGTTTTTTTTCATACAACCTCGCAAATTTAATTGCATTATTATATTTGCATATTATAACAATTATAAAATTATAATTATTAGTAATCGGAAAAATAAATTTATTATATACAAAAAATGCAGACAAATCAATGTCCGCATTTCGTTGCAACATAAATCCGCCTAATCCTTTTTATAAAAAAGAAACTAGGGAGATCGGTTATTTCATACCGTAACGTTTTTTAAATTTATCCACTCTGCCGCCGGAATCAACCAATTTTTGTTTACCTGTATAAAAAGGATGGCATTTTGAACAAATTTCCACTTTAAGTTCATCTACATTCCTTGTGGTACCTGAAATAAAAGTTTCCCCGCATGCGCAGGTAACTTTAACTTCTTTATAATTGGGATGGATGTTTTCTTTCATTGAACTCACCTCTTGTTATCAATAATGCTTATCAATTATATTATAAAATTTATTAATAGTCAAGTATTTTAAATAATATATCGGTAAAATGTATGAATTTTGTTTATATAAAATTAAAATAATATAGTTTTTTATAGATTACAACATATTTAGACAAAAAATATTAAAATAACTTTACTAATATAAATATTAGTGTTAAAATTAAATATATTTAAAATATAATAAGGAGTGCTAAATGAAAGCCTGGCAATTACAAAAGCCCTATACTTTCGAAGAACTTAACGACATAGAACCGTTAAAAGAAAATACGGTAAAAGTCAAAATTACCGATGTTGCATTGTGTTTAAACGACATATTTACTTATAACGGAAGATATGATGTAAACTATCCGATAATCCCCGGTCAACAGGCCATAGGTATAGTGAGCGAATTTTTAAATGAAACCAACGGTTTTAATCAGGGCGAACGTGTATTTATAAAACCTCATTTAAATTGCGGCCAATGCTCTTACTGTTTGCAAAATTCACCTAAAAATTGTTTAAACTTAAAAAGCTACGGCAAAGAAATAAACGGCTTTTTAAGAGATTTTGCAGTTGTCCCTGTGGAAAATTTGGTTCTACTGCCAGAAAACATTACCGATAACGACGCTAACTTCATAAACAGCATTGCAATTTGCATAAATGCTTTAAATGCGCTTCAAGCTTCGCAAGGAGATTATATAGTCATTTTGGGAGCGGATATAATAGGCACAATAATGGCACAACTTGCCGTATTTTATCATTTAGTGCCTATAGTTATAGACGATTCCGAAGCCCGTTTGGAAAATCTTAAGCAATTCGGAATAACTTATCTTTTAAATTCCTACGACAGAGGAATAAAAAAAACAATTATAGATATTACCGGCGGGAAACTTGCAGAGTGCGTAATAATTCCACCTTTTTACGATACGGAATTGGATGCAACCGCATTTATTTCAATAGGCGGCAAAATTGCGGTAGTTAACTTGTCTATGCCTTATAATATAAACATTCAGGAAATTTCCTCGAAACAGCTTTCTATATTCGGTATTTCGAACGGATTAAGCTCGTATAAAGCCGCAATAAATATGATTGTCAATAAAACGGTAAAAACAGACTTTTTAATAGACGAAATAGCCGATTTTAAAAATGTTCCGGATATTTTCGAAAAAACGGAAAAAAAGCCGTTGACAAAACAAACAATTATAAAAATTTGATAATATAATATCAAAAATACGTTTAAAAAAATAAATAACCATATTACATATTACAAAAAGCAGACAATTAATTGTCTGCTTTTTATTGTAAAAATTTTTTTAACTCGCCATCGGCTCGTCAATTTATAAATGTTGTGAAAACTGGAAAAATTGAAATTTATTTTAATTGCCGACAGTGCAATTAAAAACTAATTTATCATAGAAGGTTCAACGTATTTTGCGTAAAAAACCGTACCCTCTTCTGCTACATACTCGGAAAAATCAATAACTTCAGAAAGAGTTTCTCCGTCTTCTTCCATAACGCACCAACCGGCAAAAACTTTACCGTCTAAATCGGGAACGGGAATATCCTCGGGATTTATTACTCCGTTTATTGTTGCGCTATATTCGAAAATCGCCGTTTCGTCATCGAATTTACCGCCGTTTGCATTAAAAGTTACTTTTATATTTTCGGTCTCTTCAACATCCTTTTGCCATTTTGCAAAAAACGTTATATCTTGATTAGCTGTATATTCTTCGAAATTAACGGGTTCTCCTTCGTATTCGGCATTGTCATACCAACCTATAAACGTATATCCCGTATAAGTAGCTTCTAAAGGAGTTATTAAATTACCTGCTATTACTTCTATGGTTTTAGCCGAAACATTTTCCACTTTTCCGCCCATTGCATTAAATGTAACTTTAAAAGTATCCGCTTTTATAATCTCAATAGTATAAATCTTCATATCTCCGCTTTGCGAAGTAACGATAATATAAAAGGTATTGACTTCGTCGGGAATATAAGCACGCTTTGCGGCAAGTTCATCTTTACCTTCAAAATCGGAATAAACTTTAAATTGAGCACCTTCGCTTACGGTAATTATTCCTGCAAAATCTATCCAGGTTGCGGATTTAGAAACCACTCCCTTAATTTCATCGTCTTCCAAAGTAAAATTATCATCTACGGCGGTAATTTGGCAAGCACGGGAAATCTGTTCCGTATTGTTTGCAGAAGTCAAATTACATGCAGACAATGCAAATATGCTTATTAAAACAAAAATAAATACAATAATTCCTTTAAAATTATTTTTCATATGAACCTCCTTATCCAAAAAGGATAACATACATCGATATTATAACATTTGTTTTTTTATTTGTAAATTATTTATTCATAAAAATTATTTTTAATGCTTATTTAGATATATAAATTTAAAAAAATAAATTTTTTTAAAAATTTGTATATTTTATTGGAAAATTTTATATTATTTTTT
>CASEPJ010000055.1 GCA_949289715.1 uncultured Clostridia bacterium | reverse complement strand
GGTTTTATGGGACAAAATCTCAACCAGGCAATGAACGAAACTCAGAAATCGGCGGAAAATAAAATTGATTGTCCTAAATGCGGAGCAAAAATAAAACCCACAGCGAAATTCTGCCCTGAATGCGGCGAGAAAATTATCGCAAAAGGTATGAAAGTTTGCCCTAAGTGCGGTGCAACCATGAAAGAAAATGCAAAATTCTGTCCCGAGTGCGGCGAGAAAATGGTTAAAACTTGTCCTAAATGCGGAGTACAGGTAAAAAATTCGGCAAAATTCTGTCCCGAATGCGGCGAAAAACTTTAATCGGAGCGTGAACTATGTCCGGCAATTCTGAAAAAACTGAAACTATTGTAGATAGCGAAAATATTAAATGTCCCGGTTGCGGCAATAATTTGAAGTTTGACCCGTTAACTAAAAAACTTGTATGCGAATATTGTATGAATCAAATTGCAATCGACAATATAAGCAACGCTGAGGAACTGGATTTTCTTTCCGCAGCCTCCGGCAACATGCAATACGATAAAAAGACCAAAGTTTTTACGTGCGATAATTGTGGGGCAAGGGTGGTCTTAGACGAAGGAGAAACGGCGGCAAAATGCGCTTTTTGCGGTTCATCGCATGTAATTTGCTTGGAGGATTTGAACGGTATAAAGCCCAACGCTTTAATACCTTTTAAATTCGACAAATACAATGCTTCACAAGTATATAAAAATTGGGCAAAGAAAAAGATTTTTTGTCCTACCGAATTTAAGAAAAAATTAAAATTAGACACTATAAACGGTACATATGCACCTTGTTGGACTTTTGACAGTAATACTTTTTCCACATATAACGGAAGATTCGGCGAGCATTATACGGTTACTGTAGGATCTGGAAAAAACAGACATACCGTTGTTAAAACAAGATGGTATAATGTCAGCGGAACTTATAATAAACTGTTCGACGATATTCTTATTATCTGCGGGTCGGATATTCCTCAAAAATCATTTGAAAAAATATCGCCTTACAGCACAAATGTTTCCGTCAAATACGATCACAGATTTTTGTTGGGATTTAGCGCTTCTCATTATAAAAAAGATATTAACGAAAGCTGGGCAGAAGCTAAAAAAAGGATGACCGATATTATATACAAAGATATAATTTCTAATTATCACGCAGATGTGGTGGATTATTTAAACGTCAATACCAATCATAGAGGGGTCAGATATAAATATGTGCTTCTGCCTGTTTATGTGGGTGCGTTTAATTATAAAAAAAAGTTATATAATATTTATGTAAACGGAGAAACGGGAAAGGTAACCGGTAAATTACCTAAATCGCCCATAAGAATTGCCATTGCGGCATTATTAGGGGTGGCGTTGTTTATACTGTTGTTATTAATTCTCGGAGTATTTCAATAGATAAAGGAGGTTTAACTATGAAAATTACCAAAGATATGTTGCTTGCCGATGTTCTTGCCGCAGACGAAAACTGCGCTCCCATATTTTTAAATGCGGGTATGCATTGTTTAGGATGTCCTATTGCTCATCACGAAAATTTAGAAGAAGCTTGCGCCGCACACGGAATTGACGTGGACAAATTGGTTGAAGAATTAAACAATTATTTTATGTCTAAATAGTTCAAACTTAACTTAACAATAAATTTTTATACGTCAATAAAATCCCGCATTATAAAATGCGGGATTTTAAATTGTATTAAAAGGAATTTAAATTGTAATTATTAATTTTCAATATAATATAATTAATAAAAATATTAATTTATTTTAATCAAAATAACAATCAATCTTTTTTTAAGTTGCAGTCTTTACCGTTATTAATGTCGTTGCATAGGTCAGAATTTTGCTCGCTTTCTGTAACTGTTGCTGTGTTGAGATTTTGCATTTTATCGAATTTTTCCGATATAATAGGAATTGCCCAAATAATTAAAGCTGCAATAATAAAAAACAACAGACAAAGGAAAATATTTACATTACTAAAATCATTTGGAATTACCGCTATAACGGACCCTACCACCAAAGCGAAAATTATAACGCTCATTTGTTCTTTAAATTTAACTAATAACCATTTGAACAGTTTGCTCGATAATACCAATCCGGCAACGAGGCCCAACCCGAATATGATAATTACGGCAATATCCAAGTATTTTATTGCGGAAAGCATAGTAGTGTATGTGCCAAATATCATCAAAACAGAAGATCCGCTTACTCCGGGCAAAAGCATGGCTATCGAACCTGCAAACCCCGAAGAAAAGAGTATTAAACCGTTTAAAAAAGTTAAACTCGTAAATTGTGACCCGTCGTGAATGGTTACAAAGCGCATTAATACCATTACCGCCAAAGCGATTATTCCCGCAACGATAGAAGATGCTTTAAAATGTTTATTTTCTTTTTTAACTTTAACGTCATTTATCCACAACCAGGGAAGGCTTCCGCCCATCATTCCAATAAAAAAGCAAACAGTATAAACTTCGTAAGAAGCCAATAAATAATTTAACAATTCAACCGTAAGAAAGAAACCGAGTATCAAACCTAAAACCAAAAACATTATATCAAATATATGCGTTTTAATATATTTGAAATTCAAACTCAAAGTTTCCAACATTAAATCGTATTCATTAAAAATTACCGCAAAAGTACTTATTGAAACGCCCGGAACAAGCATTGCTAAGCCTAACAGCATACCTTTTATGATTTTTATAAAAAATTTGATAAAAACAGAGCCGATATGACTTTTTTCCATTTTTAACCCCTTTCTTTTATAGGAACATATTTTTGCGGTTCTGCTATTGCTTTGTATCCCGGTCGGATAATTTTACCGTTATTGGAAAGTTCTTCTATTCTGTGAGCACTCCAACCGACAATTCTGCTTATTGCGAAAAGGGGAGTGTATAATTCAAGGGGCAGACCGAGCATCTTATATACAAGTCCGGAATAAAAATCCACATTTGCACTCACGCCTTTATAGATGTTGCGTTTTTCCGCAATAATTTCGGGGGCGAGTCTTTCCACTTTGGAATACAGTTCGAACTCTTCTTCCAAATGCTTTTCGGCAGCTAATTTTTTCAGCGAATTCTTTAAAACTTCGGTTCTCGGGTCGGAAAGGGAATAAACCGCATGTCCAACACCGTAAATTAAACCCGATTTATCGAAAGCATCTTTATTTAAAAGTTTTAATAAATATTCTTTTATGTTCTCGTCTGTACGAATTTTAACATTTTTTTGCAAATCTTCCATCATTTTAACTACTTTAATGTTTGCTCCGCCGTGTCTGGGACCTTTAAGCGACCCTAAAGAAGCCGCTATTGTGGAATAAGTGTCCGTTCCGGTGGAAGTTACCACGTGCGTAGTGAAAGTGGAGTTATTGCCTCCGCCGTGTTCGGCATGAAGTATAAGACATAAATCCAAAAGTCTGGCTTCCAAATCGCTGAAATTTTTATCGTGGCGCAACAGATATAAAATTGTTTCCGCCGTGGATTGTTCAGGGTCGGGGTTATGTATTATCAAAGAATCGGAACCGTGATAATGGGAATATGCCTGATAACAGTAAACTGCTATAAGCGGCATTTGAGCTATCAGCGAAAGACTTTGTTTTAATACGTTGGATATCGAAATATCGTCTGCATTTTTGTCGTATGAATATAGCGTTAAGATAGAACGGGAAAGCATATTCATTAAATCTTGAGATGTAGCTTTCATTATTATATCTCTCACGAAACTCGACGGTAAAGTTCTGTAAGATTTCAATATTTCGTTAAATTCGTCTAATTCCGTATGCTTGGGTAATTTGCCGAAAAGCAAAAGATATGTAGCTTCTTCGAAACCGAAACGTTTTTCTGCGATACAGTGGGATACAAATTGCTTAATGTCTATTCCTCTGTAACGCAAAATGCCTTCACACGGCTGTTTGTTTCCGTCTTTATCGTATGTGAAAGAAATTACATCCGAAATTTCGGTAAGCCCGGCTAAAACTCCGTTTCCGTTTATATCCCTTAAACCTCTTTTTACGTCGTTCGCTTCATAAAAATGCGGAGCTATAAGAGTGCTTTCATATGCCATTTTGCTTAATTCTTCAATTTTTTTTGCTTTTAATTCTTCATTCATAGGCACACCTCCGTTTTGCTGTTAAAAGCGACATAAAGCCACTATAATCATTATAGTATAACTTATCTGCGTCTTTTTGTCAATCTATTTGCCGTTAGGCTCAGATATTACCAATTTTGGATAAATATTTTAACGATATGTTTAAAATTTATACATATTTAAAAAAATGCAGTTTATAGCAACTTATCTTCAAATATTTAAACAAATATTAAAAAATTTATATTTATGTATTTTTTGTGAATTTTCGGGCAAAATATCTTCAAAAGCCTTAATAGGTTTATAAAAATTCAAAAGGAGTTTAATAAATGGATGTATTTAAAAACGGCAGAGTATTGCCTTTTATCAGTTCTATCATTCTGTTGAGTTTAGGCATTCTTATGCTGATAATGCCGGATATGATAAGTAATATGCTCGGTTTAATTTTAGGTTCAATTCTTATTGCCACGGGTATTATGCATATTTTATACAGCATTATAAGTAAAGAGTACAGAGATTTGGGCGGCATAAGATTAATTTTGGGTCTTACCACTACTATGTTTGGTGTATTGATGTTATGTTGGCATTTTACCCTTCCTTCGATGAGAGAAATTGCGCTTTTAGCTGCTTTATGGGGTATAATTAACGGTAGCATTAAATTTGCCAATTTTCCTACACTCAAGAGTTCCGGTAAAAATTTTGTTTGGGAAATAGTATTTGGAGTATTGCAGATATTGTTAGGTGCGAATATTTTGGTTATGTATCTTTTTACAAGCCAATTCTGGATGCTTATGGCAATAGGTGCTTTGACGGTGCTTACAGGACTTTCTGTATTGATAATGGCATTTTGGTATAGCAAAGTTTCTTCTTCTGTTCGCCGTTACAGAGCAAAGGGAGAATCGCATAATCCGCATTATGCATAAAATTATTTTAGATAAAACTGCGCTGCAACTTTCAGCGCAGTTTTTTTAAGTTTTTTTAAATATAATAATTTGGTTTATGTAAAATTTTTTAAAATTTATTATTATATTAAGTTAATTTAAATATTTTTATATATTTATATTTTTAATTATATATTTATATTTTTAAAAATATTAAAATATATCATTTATATCAATTTAATTATTTTTAAACTAATGTTGTTTTTATAACGAAAACGGTTAGAGCAAAAAATTTCATTAAATATTATTTTTTAATGAGAGTAAATTTTTTAAATTATGTTATTATAAATTAAATATTTTTAAAATTATTTATTTTGTTTTTTCTTTTCATACTTTTTAAATTTCGAAAATATATTAAAGTAAGTAGGACAAAGCGTAAGTGGGAGAATTAATATGAGAGATTTAATGCGAATACTTCCGCCCGAATTTTTTTCTTATGCGAAAGATGCCGAAAATATTTGCGAAATACGTTTAAGGTTAAATAAACCGGCAGTTATAAACAGAAACGGAATAAAATTTGCCACGCCGTTTTTTGTTACAAAAAACAATATCGACTATGTTCTCATGAAAGCCTCCAATGCTTCTATATACAGTGTAACCGAGAGCATGGCAAAAGGTTTTATTACGACGCAGGGAGGAATTAGAATAGGTATTGGGGGCAGAGGGGTATATAAAGACGGCAAAATTTCTTCCATAGGGGATATAAGCTCATTAAATATCAGGGTTCCGCATGAAATAAAAGGAGCGGCGGACAATATACTTCCCTATATAACGGCAAAAAAAAGGATAAACAATACGTTGATATTTTCTCTTCCCGGGGCAGGAAAAACAACTTTATTAAGGGATATATGCAGAAATTTTAATAACGGGGAAGATGTGCTTATTATAGATGAAAGGAATGAACTTAGCGGAACGGTTAACGGAAATTGTACTTTGGATGTCGGAAATTTTAGTGATTTGTATGTGTTTTTAGACAAAAAGACCGCTTTTGAAAACGGATTAAGAACAATGAAACCGGAAATTGTCGTCACCGACGAGCTTAATTACGATGATTTTTATTTTGTAAAAAGAGCATTTTCCTCGGGAGTGGTAATCATTGCCTCCTTTCATGCGGACGATATAGAAGAAATTAAAAATATTTGTCAGGCATATAAAACTTTTTTTGATTTATATATTCGAATTACAGCCGAAGATCGACGTTATGCAACGGTATATAACGAGAGATTTAAAATAGCCGACAGGGTAATTTTATGAAATTAATATTATTGCTTCTATCAATAGGGTTGGGAGGTTTTATCGGTATAAAAACGGGTAAAAAATATAAACCGCCCGAATATTTTTTTAAGGAATTGACTGATTTTTTACAATATAGCGTTAATTCAATTAATTTATACAAAACGCCGCTGCCTTCTATTGTTGAAACATTTTCAGCCGATTCAAACACGGATTTGGCAAATTTTTTGAAAAATTACGCCGATTATTTGAAAAATTCCGATTATTCGAAGAGTGAGCTTGAAAAAATTATAAAAAATTTACCTCTTTGTGATGATGAAAAAAATGAATTATGTATTTTTTTTCATTCATTGGGGAGATTTTCCGAAGATGAAGAAAAATCTAAAATAAAAAGTTTTGCAGAGTATTGTGAAAAAAGAAGATCGTATTATGCCGAAATGGATGCAAAATACGGCAAAATGATAGTAAAACTCGGTTTTACGGCCGGAGCCATAGTGGGCATATTACTAATTTAACGGGAGTTAACGATGGGAGTTGAAATTATATTTAAAATAGCGGCAATCGGCATTCTTACCGCCGTTATAAATCAAATATTAAAAAAATACGACAAAGACGAAGTTGCCACATTGGTTTCTATCGCCGGACTGGTAATAGTCCTTATAATGGTCATAGATATGATTGCTTCTTTTTTTGATACAATTAAATCTATTTTTCAACTCTATTCGTTTGTTACATTTAAATTAAAATCGATAACCGATTTATCGGCGGTGCCTATATGGATATTTTTAAAATAATAGGGGTAGCTATATTATCTGCGGTTGCAATCCTTTGCGTAAGGCAAACGAGACAGGATGTTGCCGTGGTTCTTTCCATTGCGGCAGGTCTTGTAATACTTTTAATGATTTTAAATTCTCTTACTACCGTAATTACTGCATTTAACGATATAGCGGAAACTACGGGGATAGACAGCGGCCTGTTTTCGGGGGTAATAAAAATCATCGGCGTAGGTTATTTAACCGAATTTTCGGCGGATATTTTGGAAGACGGAGGTTTGAAAAATCTTTCGGACAAGGTTATATTTGCGGGTAAGGTATTGATTATGTTAATGGCGTTGCCTGTATTAACGGAAATACTTTCTTTAATAAAGGAGCTTTTAATTTAATTTATGGAAAATTTGTATTTTTTTTATAACGATTATCGAAAATATATTAAATATTTAATAAAAGGTATCTTCCTGTTACTTATAATTTGTATTTTGCTTTTTACTTCTTCCGGCTCTGCATATGCAAAAAGCGATTCGGATTATGAGATTGAAAATTCTCTAAACGATGCCGTCGACGAGCAGCTGGAAGGGATTGATTTTTCGGAAATAGACCAATATATAGCTTCCCTAGAAGACGGCAATAAAAAATTTTTCGGGAGCGGTTCGTTTTATGAAAAGGTAAAGGAAATTTTAAACGGCAATACACCCGATGCTGGCAGTTTTCTCGAGGCTTTTTTTAAGAGCGTATTTGAAGAATTTACGGCTTTTTTACCATCGTTCGGGGCAATAGCGGGAGTGAGTATTTTACTCGGAATTATTGGAAATTTGAAACCAAAAGAAAACTCCTCTTTAAGTGAAGTTGTGTATTTTGCATGTTATGGTGTGGTTTTGGTTTTAACGGTTGCCGGAGTTTTAAGTCTTTTAAGAGAAACGCAATGGGTTATCAGCGGTATAAATTCGCAGATGCAAATTATTTTTCCCATACTTCTTACTACTATGTCGGGACTGGGAGCGACTTCTTCGGTTGCTGTATATAAACCTACAGTTGCTTTATTAAGCGGAGGTATGGTGCAGCTCATATCTTATGTAGTTTTACCTATAGTAATATTGACAATCGTATTTTCGATAGTCAGCAATATGTCTAAAGATATTAAACTTAGCAAAACGGTAGGATTTTTGGAAAGTTCTGCCGTATGGGTGGTATGTGTGAGTTTTACCGTTTTTATGGCATTTATGTCTGTTAACGGTATTACTGCGGGGGTTTCGGATGGAATATCTGTTAGAGCTGCCAAATTTGCTCTTTCGAGTTATGTGCCCATTTTAGGTGGTTACCTTTCGGAAGGATTCAACGTATTAATGGCAGGCGGCGTACTTATAAAAAATTCCGTCGGACTTTGCGGAATTATTCTGTTAGTAAGTTTTTTGGTTGTACCGATTATTAAAATATCGCTTTTTATGTTGGGTTTAAAACTTGTGGCAGCCGTTGTAGAACCTGTTACGGATCATAGAATTCCTACGTTTCTTACAATGGTTGCGAAAAATATTAAAATGTTGATTGTGTGTATAGTGGGAGTAGGTTTTATGTATTTTCTCACCGTAATGCTCATGATATTAAGCTGCAATTATGTCGTATAATGAATTATTCGATAGAAATGATTGCGAATAATTGCTTATTAAGGGCGGCAGTAAACATTATTAATAAATTATTTTTGAATAGAGGAGATATTTATTGAGTGCTTTTTCTATATGGGCATTGGGAATTGCCGGTATCGTCATACTGGGAGTAATAGTGGATATACTTTTACCGCATGGAAAAATGCATAATTATGTTAAAAGTATGTTTTCTCTTTTTACCGTTTTGGTAATAATTTATCCCATACCCGGTCTCATTAAAAACGGCTTTGAATTCGATGAATTTTTTTCTACCGATTTTACATACGGCGATGTTTCGTTGACACAGGACGAATATTTGAAAAATGAACTAGAAACGGCGGTGGAAAATTATTTGTCAAAAATGGGTGTAGAAGCAAACGTCGAGATTTACGGTGAAGTAACTTCAAAAAATCTTCGAATAAATTATATTTATGTCGAATTGTTAAAATCAGTCATTGAAAACGAAGATATGAATATAAATAGTAATGAGGCTGTGGCAGAACTTGTAGCCGAGTGTGTAAATATTGACAGGGAGCGTATTATCGTTTATGGTTGAAAGAGTCAGCAAAGATAAAAAAACCAAAACCGTATCCGAAAAGATTAAAGAAAAATTGGAATTTATAAAAAAAATAAAACATAAGGAATACATTCTGGCGGCGGCTTTGGGGTTAATAATAGTTATTGTTTTTATAACCTCCTTTAATAAAACCGGTATTGTTCAGGGTGCGGATTCTAAGAACCAATCGGGCTACAGCTACGCATATACGACAACTGCCGATTATATAGCCGGTATGGAAGAAAAGCTTAGCGGTATTTTATCTGAGATAAAAGGGGCGGGACAGGTAAAAGTGATGTTGACCGTTCAAAGCGGAACGGAAATAATAACGGCCGAAATCAACGACGAACACGTTAACACAACCGAAAGCGACACGCAAAACGGCTCTTCTACCACAACGTCAAGCACAAACAGTTCGTCGCCGGTCATTATAACTTCTAACGGAAGTTCCGCCCCGTTGATTATAAAAGAAAATATGCCTACTGTAAAAGGCGTGGTAGTGGTTGCCGAAGGGGCAGACAATGTTATGGTAAAACTTGAGATAATCAAAGCGGTTCAATCGCTTTTGGAAATAGATGCGGACAGAATTGAAGTTTTTCAAAAAAATTGAATATTTTAATTGTTTGAGGCATAAAAGTAATTAAGGAGCTTCGGGGCAAAACCCCGCAGAATATAAAAACAACAAAATAACCGGAGGTTAAAAACTATGTCGAAGAAGAAAAAAATTATTATTATCGTAAGTATGTTTGTGTTGCTCTGCGTTGCAGGAGTACTGAACGTATTATTCAGCAACGGCTGGGGAAACAATCAGGGCGACGATACCGTAACAACATCCAGCTTTTTCGTAACTTACCGTACCGACAGAGAAGCTACGAGGGCGCAGGAAATAGTTTATCTCGATGCGATTATTTCGGATGAATCGGTGAGTGCAGAATCCAAACAGCTTGCAGAACAGCAGAAACTCGATTTAACAGCAGCAATGGAAAAAGAACTTATCATTGAAGGGCTTATAAAAGCAAAAGGATTCGAAGATGTCATTGTAACTACTTCTACCGATTACGTGAACGTAATTGTAAAATCCGAAAACCTCGATTCATCACAGGTTGCTCAGATTTACGATGTGGTAATAAGCGAGATGAACATGCAAGGTAAAGAAAATTACATAAAAATAATACCTATAGGGGAATAAAAATTGTATTTTTTTAAAATGTGTGTTATAATACTCTAAAATAGGATTAAAATACATTATACGGTATTTTAATCCTGTGCTTAGGGAGGCGATTATGGCATATAAAGTAAACGGAATAGATGAAAGCACCGGCAAAATAACTTATTCTAGCAAGGTGCTTTTAAATACCGTGTTGATTGCAGCCAAGGAAATACAGGGCGTTGCTGGTTTATGTAATGTTCGTGTGGACGGTATTCATAAAAAAAACGTTGAAACAATGAAAGGCTTGAGAATGGAAATAAAAGGACTTGACATTTTTGTTGACGTATATATAAACGTATATGCAAACATTAATGTTCCTACCATTGCGTTCAAAGTTCAGGAAAATATAAAAAGGAATATCGAAAGCACAACTTCATTTGTTATAAAAAGAGTGGACGTTCATGTTATGGGGGTAGTTTTCGATACAGAAGAAGCCTCTAAAACAATAGAAGTTTAAATTTAAATAATTAGGCAACGGATGAATCTTTATTTTATTTTGTCTATTTATAATTATTTCAATTTTGTCTATTGTTAAAATTATGATAAAATAAAATATAACATAAATTTTTGCGATGCCAATTTGTTTGAATTATATTTTTATAAAACGGGAATAAAATAATTATATAAAATATTATATGATATACTTTAAATATCAATATTATATTTAGGCGTTAACTTGTTTAACGCAGTTTTATATTTAAAATCAATTTAATTTATTTGTATTTATATTAGAAAATGTAAATATAGTTTAAAATGTATATAGAAGATGTTTGAATTACATATTGATTAGGAAGGTGCTTATATGAAAAGCTTTTTTTTAAAACATCTCTATCTGATATATACATTATTAAACATCATATTTCTCGCTTTTGTATTTTTGGAAGGTCTAAGACCGTGGGAGAATTTCAGCTTTTTCCCGGGATTAATGTTTGTGTCTTTGTTGTTTATAATAGCGGGAGTATGGGTTATAGCAGTTTCACCGCCCGTTAAAGACAATCCGGAATTGGCGGTAATTTCAAAAGACTCAGGTCGTTCTTCGAGTATTTCCGTAAAAGCAATTACAAAAATCATAAAAAAAATCGCAGCGGGAATATCCGGATTAAATGTTAAAAACGTCATTGTTTTGCCAAGTAAAGAAGGTTTGATTTTGGATGTCGAAGCATCCGTAAAAAACAGTTCGATTGAGGAAATATATCAAAAATTCACAAAAACATTAAACAATGTATTAAATATTTATGTCGGTGCAAAAGTTTCGGAAATAAATTTGAAAGTAATAAAAGCGTTTTTTTCGAAAATTAATACAAAGAGCGCCGAATCTTCATCCGATTTCAAAAAGGAAGAAAAAGACGGACAAGCAAATTCAACGGGAAACGACAATCAGCCGATAAACTTTGCAAAGGGTAACTCTGCCGATAATATTTCGTTAAATGAGGATAAAATTAGCGAAATAAAAAGAGATATTTTACAGGAAGATAAAACAGAAAAGGCAGATAGACAAGTTATTGACGATTCTTATTTAACTATTAAAAATAAAAACGACAGCCCCCTTCTTTCCTTAAGCATCGAGCAGGATAAAAACAAATCTTTTGTAGGAAAAAAAGGAAAAACTAATTCGGCTAAAGGGCGAAAAACAAAAAAACAAACATCATAGATAAAAGGAAAAATATGAGCAGAAAAAGTGCGAGAGAATGTGCTTTGAAACTGGTTTTCGAGTATGTTTTTACCAAGGAAAGAAATAAAATTACATTCGATGAAATTTTAAGCGATAAAAGCCTGACAAAAGAGGACAAGTTGTATATTTACAAGGTTTATGAAGGCGTCACTTCTAAGTATAT
>CASEPJ010000054.1 GCA_949289715.1 uncultured Clostridia bacterium | reverse complement strand
TACTTTGTTATAGTCCATTCTGACAGGTCCTATAACTCCGGCTCTTCCGACATCTTTGCCGTTAATTGTATATTTAGCGGAAATCAAAGCAAAATCTTCATCTGTATGCAAGTCTTCTTTACCGATAGTGATGTTAAATTCCATATCGTTTTTTCCTTCAAACATTTGTTTGACTATATCGTCGCATTGAATTCTGCTTATTATGTTTTTAACGTTTTTCGATTCACTGTATTCGGGCTGCTCCAATAATTTTGCAGTTCCTTCTATAACGCTTTTTTCTATGGACTGTCCCTTAGAATAATTGTTTAAGATTTCTATTACCATATTAAAAATAAATTTATATACGGCAATATTGCTTTCTATAATTTCTTGAGGAACATTTAAATCGCAAATTTTTTTGCCAGAAAAAGTTTTATTTAAAAGAAACTCAGCAACTTGATAGGATTCTTCGTCCATTTCTTCCGGAATATGAATTATATTATCTTTTATAACACCGGCATCGGTAATTATTATAATCAAAATGTTTTTATGAGATAAATTAACCAATTTTATATTTTCGATTATTACCTCGTTCATTTCGCCAACTGTAACAATAGAAGCATAATTTGTTACTTCGCTTATAGTTTTTGCAATTCTTTTGACTATATCTTCTATAGAAGTTAAGTTTTTATTGAATGCTTCTTTTATTTTTTCTTTTTCCGATTCGTTTAATGTTTCCTTATCTAAAAATTGCTCTATATAGGCCTTATAGGCTTTAGGAGTGGGTATTCTGCCGGAAGAAGTATGAGGCTGCATTAAATAACCCATATCTTCCAAAGCCGATAACTCTCCTCTGATGGTCGCCGAACTGTATTCCGGTATATGATTTTCCTGAAGAGTTTTGCTTGATATGGGTTGTACGGTATCTGTATATTCATCTACTACGGCTTTTAAAATCCGTTGTTTTCTGTCAGACAGATTCATATTAGCACTCCTTTCTAAATTGTGTTAGCACTCAAGCAATTTGTCTGCTAACAGTTTATCACTATATAGTTTACTTGTCAAGTGTTTTTTTATTCATTTTTTAAAAATTTTTTTAAATAAAAAATCCCGCTTATAAATAATTTATTATAGGCGGGATATTTAATTTTAAATTGAAATTACAATATTTTAATAAATTAATGATCAATAATAACTAACAAATTAACATATTAACTTATTGACAATCAAATTATTAATAAATCAAATAGCTTTTAAATAAAAATTATCTTAAAACCGCAGAATATTTATTTTTTAGCTTATTTAAAAGCGATTGCATAATATTTGTTATGTCTTCTTCGGTCATAGTTTTATCCATAGAGCGTAATTTTATTGACAATGCAATGCTCTTATAACCCTTTTGTACCTGACTGCCTTTATAAATATCGAAAATTTCTATTTCTTCGCAGATATTTCCCAAAGTATTTTTTATATAATCGAGTAAATCACCTGCAGAAATATTATCTTTGACTACCAAAGCTATATCTCTGTCTACAGATTGATATTTAGGAATGGGAATAAATGTTTTTTCTTTAATTTTAGATTTATAAATTAAATCTAAATTAATTTCCGCAATATAAATTTTTTGGTCAATATCGAAATTTTCTGTAACGTCGGGGTGAACTTCTCCTAAAAATCCGATAACTTTATTTTCGCAATAAATATAAGCGCTTCTTCCCGGGTGAAGATAAGTTTCTCCTGCCGGTTTATATTTGAATTCTTTATTAAAATAGAAAGCGATTTTTTCCGTAATAGTTTTTAAGGTAAAAAAGTCTGCTTTGCTGCCCGTTTGCAATAAAGCTAAATGAGTTATTTCTTTAGGCTGTGAATCCTCTTTATCGGAAGGAATATAAACTTTGCCTATTTCAAAAAGATTTAATATTTTATTGCTTTTTCTAATGTTTAAAGATGCGGTTTTTAACAAGCTGGGGAAAAGCAATGTTCTCATAACGGCTACATCGTCGCTTAAAGGATTTTTAATTTTTAAAACTTTTCTTAATAAAGATTTTTCAGGCAATAAAATTTTATCGAATAAATTTTCGTTAATAAACGAATAAGTCAGTGTTTCGTTAAAACCGTTATCGGCAAGAAAAATTTTTAAGAGATTTTCTTTGTTTTGAATATAACTTTTTCCGCCTCTTGTCTGATTGCCTTTTTTTAACAAAGTAGGTTTAATATGGTCGTATCCGTAAAAACGTATAACTTCCTCGGCTAAATCCGCAGCTCCTTCAATATCCTCTCTAAATAAAGGAATATCGCTTATTATTTCGTTATTGATAAGTTTTGAAGGTATAGAAAGACTGTTTAAGATTCTCAAAATATCATCGATAGCTATTTTAATACCCAATAGAACGGTAATTTTTTTGGGATTTACTTTAATTGTCTTTGAATGAATATCGTTAACGCAAACATCGCAAGCTGCTGAAGTGATTTTGCCGCAGTTAAGTTTCTCTATTAAAGAAAGCGCTCTTTTCAACCCGAATTCTACGGTAAAATTATCTACACCTTTTTCAAACCTTGCCGAAGAATCCGAACGTAATCCGAGAAGTTTAGATGTTCTTCTTATGTTATCACGGGCAAATCGTGCAGATTCAAAAATTATTGATGTAGTTTTGTTGGTAATACCCGAATTGATTCCTCCCATAACGCCCGCTATACACAAAGGTTTTATATCGTCGCAAATGGTCAGTATCGATTCGTTTAAAGTATATTCTTTGTCGTTTAAAGCGATAATTTTTTCGTTGTCGCAAGCGTTTCTTACTACAATAGAATGATTTTCTACCATATCCGCATCAAATGCGTGCATAGGTTGTCCTATTTCGGTTAAAACGTAATTGGTTATATCTACAATATTATTGATGGGGCGTATACCCACAGCTTTTAAACGTTTTCTCATCCATTCAGGAGATTTTTCAATTTTTATATCTTCTACCAATCGGGCGTTATAACGCAGACATTTATCGGTAGCCTTAATTTTAACCGATAAATTTTGATTATCGACAGTGGTTTTAAATTCGAAATCGGGAAGTTTTAAAGGCTTTTTTAAAACGGCAGCAACTTCTCTTGCCAAACCCAAAATACTTTGACAATCGGGTCTGTTTGCAGTTACCGATATATCGAATATAATATCGTCGGTATTGAGAACTTTATTAATGTCCGTTCCTGACGGCAAGTTATTATCGAGTATTAATATTCCGTGTGCTTCGGCTCCTGCGTAATCGTCTTCCGTAAGTCCTAATTCGCTTCCGGAACATAACATTCCGAAAGAGTCTATTCCTCTTAAAACACCGTTTTTGATAATTTTTCCGTCGGGAAGTTTTGAATTATTTAATGCTACAGGAACTATATCGCCCGTTTTAATATTATCGGCACCTGTAATAATTTGCAAAATTTCTTTTCCTACATCGACCTGACATATGGTTAGTTTGTCGGCATTGGGATGTTTATCCGTTTTAATAATTTTTCCCGTAACTACATTAATTATGGATTCACTTTGATTTATAATTTCTTCAACTTCAAATCCGCAATTAACAAGTTTTTCTGCCAATTCTTCGGGAGAAATCGTGATTTCAACATATTCTTTCAGCCAACTTAAAGGTAATTTCATAATATTTTCTCCTTTTAAAATTGTTTTAAAAACCTGATGTCGTTTTCATACATCAGTCTTAAATCGTTAATTTTATATTTTATCATTGCCATTCTGTCAATACCTAATCCGAAAGCAAATCCGGAATATTTTTTAGAGTCTATTCCTGCATTGTCCAATACTTTTGGATTCACCATTCCTGCACCCAATATTTCTATCCAACCGGTACCCTTACAAACTTTGCATCCTTTTCCTCCGCATTCGGAGCAGGAAGCATCCACTTCTACGCTGGGTTCGGTAAATGGAAAATAAGAAGGTCTGAATCTTGTTTTAGTATTTTTATTAAAGAATATTTTAACAAATTCGTCTAATATTCCTTTTAAATCGCAAAGAGTAATTTTTTTATCGATGACAAGCCCTTCTATTTGATTAAAGATTGGCGAATGTGTGGCATCGTCATCGGCTCTGTAAACTTTACCCGGGCAAACCATTCTTATTGGAGGTTTCTTAACTTCCATTGTTCTTGCCTGCATAGGTGATGTATGAGTTCTTAAAAGTAAATTATCCGAAAAATAAAAAGTATCTTGCATATCTCTCGCAGGATGGTCTTTGGGAATATTTAGCATTTGAAAATTATAATAATCGGTTTCGACTTCAGGGCCTTCAAGTACTTCAAACCCTAATCCCGTAAAAATCTCCGTAATTTCGTTTTTAACCGTAGTTATAGGGTGCAAAGAACCCTTATTAATTTTGACAGGTATTGTAACGTCTATTTTTTCCTTTTTTAATTTTGCCTTTTTCTCTTTTTCTGCCAATTCTGTTTCGATTTTAGCAAGATTAGATTCTATATAATCTCTAATTTCGTTGACTTTTTTACCGAAAGCAGGTCTATCTTGGGGAGAAATATTTTTCATATTTTTCATCAAAAGAGATACTTCTCCGCTCTTACCCAAATATTTAACTTTAATTTCATTTAAGAAATTAAGATTTTTTATTTTGGATTTTTCGCTATCAAAACTTTTCTGCACGTTTGAGATATTATCCATTTAGCCTGTTTAACCTCCAATTTTGATTTGTATAAATAAAAAATCCGCCCTGCCATCAGGACGGATGTTATTCCGTGGTACCACCTAATTTTTTACTCTTATGGTTATAACGTTACCAACGCAAAATCCTACTCTAATTCAAATTTTGAGCCAAATCCGATGAAATTCGATAATTCAAGCGTGTGACGAATCTTTCAGCCGGTGAATTCGTTCTCTTTACTGCGTATTTGAATCCTACTTTGTCGTATTATTGCTTTTGTTTTTTATTATTTTATATTTTTTTTTAACTTTTGTCAAATAAAATTTATATATTTTTAATTCATTTAAAACACTATTTACGGTATAAAATCTATGGCTTCGGAGTAATCTTGAGTATTGAGGTATGTATCGGGTACTTTACCTACTATTATATTTTCACTTATGAGTAATTGCGTATTCGTCGAAATATTTTTTGCTTTTACGGGTATAACAAGTACCACTTCGGTTTGAATTTCCACATATATTCTGTGTCGTGTTTGGTTTATTCCCGCCTGATGAAACTCTGAATAGAATTGACATTGAACGTTACCGACAGGTTTAATTTTTAATGAAATTTCCGGTCCTAAGGAAGCAATTACCGTTGAACCAGTAAATGCGCCTATTGGAACATTTATTACACTGTCGGATATTTCGTTTAAATTGTTTTTAGCTAATTGAGCAACTTCTCGTGCCATTAGGTTTATTACGGAAGTGTTCGCCTGTATGAGCGTTACATTTCCTTCCAAGTCCGATTTAACGCTTACAAGGTCTTCATAGCTGTATTTGGGAAAAATATTTACTATTGCAGAAGATATGCACGACTTTGCAATTTGTTTTACTTCCGCTTCGGATAAAGATAAAATTACGGGAGTAATTTGATTGTCAAAATATACTGCACAAAGGGTAAATAAAAGGATGAAAATCAAAATAAAAATAAATATTTTATATTTTAATTTTATTTTACGGTTATTTGAAAATGGCATATAATTCCCTCATGTTAATTATATGCCAAAAAAATAAAATATTTGAATATTTTTTTAAATTATTTTTATTTTTGTTTATTTTGTTTTGGAATTGAAAAGCATTGCGAACAAATAAGCAAACGCCGTTGCAGCCGCAATACCTCCTGCCGCTGCCGTAGTTCCTCCTAACAGTGCACCTAAAAGCCCTTTATCTTTTACCGCTTCTATAGCTCCTTTGGCAAGTACGCTCCCAAATCCCGTAATAGGAACTGTAACGCCTGCCATGGCAAAATCTTTTAAAGGTTGAAATAATCCAAAACTTTCTAAAACAATCCCCGCCATTAAAAATATGACAAGAATTTTACCGGATGTTAGTTTTGTAAAATCTATTAAAATTTGCCCAATTATGCAAATAGCTCCGCCGACTGCAAATACTTTTAAATATAAAATCAATGTTTCTATCATGTTTACCTCTCTATAACCAAAGCGTGTGCGATTGCAGGAATACTGTCTCCCTGTTGCGTGCTTACCGTACTAAGCAATGCTCCGGTTGCAGCAAATAAAATTTTATTGTATTCTCCCGAATTTAATTTTTTAATAATATAGGAATTGAAAACGCTTGCACTGCATCCGCTGCCGCTTCCTCCTTGAACGGTTCTTTGTATGTCTGAATAAATAAGTTTTCCGCAATCATTATGATTTTTGCTTATATCAACACCATGATTATTCATAATAATTTTTAATAATTCACTGCCTAAATTACCTAAATCTCCAGTCAAAATCAAATCATAATCTTTTGGCGATGTGGAAGTGTCTTCAAAATGTGCCAATAAAGTGTTCATTGCGGCAGGAGCCATAGCCGCACCCATGTTATTAGCATCTTTTATTCCGTAATCGATAACTTTTCCCATAGTTGCCATTGTAATTTTTGGTCCTTCTCCTTCTAAAGAAAGTATAGAACATCCCGCTCCTGTTACCGTTCTTTGCGAAGCGGGTGTGCGCTGATTGCCAAGTTCCAAGGGATATCTGTATTGCCTTTCTGCCGTGGAAAAATGACTCCCCGTTGCGCAAGCCACATTATTTAAATATTCTCCGTCGATTAGAACGGAGCCTATTGCCAATGCTTCGGTAAAGGTTGAGCAGGCATTGTAAATACCTAAATACATTGTATCTATTTTTCTTGCCGCATAGCTCGAAGTTATAATTTGGTTTAGTAAATCGCCGGCAATAAGCATATCAATGTTTTTTAGTTTCTTTTTTGAGCGTCTTATTGCCGTACAAATTGCAAATTCCAACATTTTTCTTTCGGCTTTTTCGAAGGAATCTTCATTCCATTTGTCATCGATAATTCTGTAATCGAAAAAATCTTTTAACGGTCCCGCAAATTCTTTAGGCCCTACAATGGCGGAATTAGCTATAATTTTGGGTTTGTTTTCAAAAATTATTGTCTGTTTACCTACTCTTTTCATAACTTTCCTTCAAAATAAAATTAAAAAATAAGATCTATTAAATAATAAATTATACCGACTATAACAGAAGCCGTTATGCCGTTTACTATTACGGGGCCTGCCACAAAATACATTTTTGAAGATAATCCGAAAATTATGCCCTCTTTTTTAAATTCTATTGCGGTACTAGAAACAGCGTTTGCAAAACCTGTAATGGGAATCATAGTTCCCGCTCCTGCAATATTTCCTATTTTATCGAAAATACCTAAACCCGTTAATAATGCGGTTATAAAAATTAAAACTATAGATTGCACTGAACCTAATTCGGTAGATGATAAATTGGGAAACAATGTGCTGGAGGTGTCGTATATCGCTTGTCCTAAAACACATACTAATCCGCCGAAAATAAAAGCCATGATAATGTTTTTTAAATGTGGAGATTTAGGTGTCATTTCATTGACGAGTTTATCGTATTTTTCTTTTACTTCTTTACTTGCGGCGTTTATCATTTCTCGTTTCTCCTTTAAAAAGGCCTTCTTTAAATAAAATTTCTCTTTCTTCCGGATTTGAACCGAATAATTTAAATTCCATAACTATAACCTCTATATATAAAATTTGCATAAATTATTTTTTAATACATAATTCGTCAAATAAAATATATTTGCGCTTTGCAATAATCTTGACAAATTAATTATTGAAATGTATAATAATTTACAGGAGAATGAAAATATGTCTAATCAGATAAACAGCGATTTGCTGCGAGGCAATATAAACACTATTATATTAAAAGTGCTTTATGAAGGCGATAGATACGGGTACGAAATTATAAAAGCCGTTGAAGATAAAACCATGGGCGAATTTAAATTAAAACAGCCTACTCTTTACAGTTGTTTGAACAGACTTGAATCTCAGGGTTTTATTTCGTCTTATTATAACGATGAAGAAGAAAATAAAACCGGTGCAAAAAGGCGTTATTATAAAATGACCGAAAACGGAAAAAGATATTTTCTTTCATTGCGTGAAGACTGGGAGTACTCCCGTACCATGTTTGATTTATTGATATCCGAGCAGGAATACATAGTTAAGCCTAAAGAAAATAAAGATACTGAAAATAATTTAGATTCTGAAAATGTAAATAAAATAATCAATATCGAAACAAAAGCTGACGATAAAGAAGAAAATCGTCAAAATATTATAAATTCTTCTGCTGCGAGCGAAAAATTTATTGGCGAAGAAAAAACAAAAACAAACGAAATAAAAGAAAATTCGGAATTAAAAAAATTAACTTCGGAAAAAATAATTTCGGAAAACATTATTGAAAATAAATCGATAACAGATTCAAATAACAATTTTACGAATAAAAGTCAATTTAGCGAAGAAGAATTAAGTAAAGTTGCAGCATCCATTAACGAAAGCGAAAAATCCAAAGAAGAAAACGTATTTTTAAATCTTCCCGAATTTATGCTTACAGAAACTACTCAAGAAGAAAAAGACAAACAGAAAATCGAACAATACTTTTCCGAATATGACATAAACGTTAAATTTAATGAAAAAGAAGCATATAAGAAAGATAAATCCGGTTATGTCTTTATAAATAAATTAAATTTATTATCCTCTTTTATTGTCTATATTTTATTCGGTATAGAATTATTGATATTCGGGCTTGTTCAAAATTCATTTGAAAATATCAATCCCATGCATAATTATATTTACGTTGCATATGCACTTTTGGGGTTAATTTATTTTCTTTACAGACTTACTCAATATATTAATAGTCCATATTATAATTTAAAGGTTGATTTGTCTATTAATAATGCAATTTATACTAAATTAGTACCGTATATTTGTTACATTGCGGCAATTGTAGTATTCGGTATTTGTTTTAGAAATATATTAAATGATAATAATTTGCTTTTAGCCGTAATACTCTTTCCTCCTCTTTATTTATTTGATTTAATTTTGGAACCGGTAATTAAAATGCTCACGGCAAAAAAATTTTATGTAAATAAAAATTAACTGAAAAAAATTATTTTTTGTTTTTGTAAGTTTTATCTCTCGTAACTAATTTTACGAGAGATTTTTCTATTTTATCGCTGTTTTTCCAAAATATAACAAAAGCGATAATCATACAAATAATTATAACGCACCAAAGCAATATTCCCCACCATTCGTTAAGGGGAATGAATTTTGTCAGTTCAAAAGAATATGTCGTGCAAAAAATTCCTATAGGGCGAATCAATAAGGTAATTATGAAAAAAGAAAAGTAACTCATTTTACCTAAGCCTGCTATCATGCAAATTAAGTCATCGGGGAAAAAAGGAAATAAAAACATAACGGCAAGCATTACTTTTTCTTTGCTCTTCATATAATTTTGATATTTTGTCAAAGTATCTTTTCCGATTAACCACGAAACGAATTTGTATCCGAATGTCCTTCCTATGAAAAAAGCCAACATCGATGCAGAAACTATTGCTATACTGCTTATTAAAAACGTAACTTTTGCTCCGAAAAGCGCCGTGCCTGCCAATGTCGTAATTACTGCGGGTATCGGCAATAAAACCACTTGTAAAAATTGCAGTAAAAAAAATACCAATATCGAATATTTTTTTATTTTTTCCGAGAATAAAAAATTTTTGATATTGTCGACACTTTCAAAGGTTTGCCATATATTTAAATAATCGAGTAAAATATAAAGGGATAATATTATAACAATTAAAAAGTCGGTTATTAAAAATATTTTATTAAAAAAAACTTTATTTTTTAATAAAAAATGAGCTATTACATAGAAAACGCAAAATAATACCGCCGATAAATTGATGTACCATTTAAAGTCATCGAAATAAATCAAAAAAACGCACAAAGAACAAAAAACCGAAAAAATCGTAATAGTAAAATAATTAAAAGTTTTTTTGTCGTTATTATCCATTGCTCTCCTTTTTAAATGTTTGCATTTTTTTCTATTTCTTTTCTTGCCAGTTGATCGCACCTGTTGTTTAATTCGTTATCCGAATGACCTTTTACTCTAATAAATGTGATATTATGTTTTTTACATTCTTCGGACAATTTTTTCCATAAATCGAGATTTTTAATCTCCCCTCTCGATTTTGTCCAGTTTTTATTTTCCCAATTTTCTAACCAACCGTTATTGAATGCTCCGGCAACGTATTGAGAATCGGTATATAAATTTATTATGCAGCTCTCTTTTAAAGCTTGCAAAGCATTAATAACGGCCAAAAGCTCCATTCTGTTATTTGTTGTATTTTCGCAAAATCCGCTGATTTCTTTCTTATATTGGCCGAAAATTAAAATTGCTGCCCATCCTCCCGGACCGGGATTACAAGAACAAGCGCCGTCGGTGTATATATCTATTTTTTTCATTTAGACAACTCAGCAGACCTGTTGCAAGCGGCTGCTACACCTTGAAAAATTTTTTCGGAAATATTCTCTTTATCGAATTCACCGAGGGCTGCTACCGTGGTGCCCCCTTTACTTGAAACCGATTCTATCAACTGATTGAGCGTTTTATCGGACTCGTTTGCCATATTGGAAGCCCCTATAAAAGTTTTTACTGCAAGTTTTTTGCTTTCTGAGGAAGATAATCCTAATTTTTCTCCCGCATTAATTAATGCGTTTATAAAGTAATATACATAAGCGGGTCCGCTACCGCTTACTGCGGTTACGGCATCGAAATATTTTTCTTCGATATGTATTATATCTCCTAAAGATAAAAAAATTCTATCTATAAAATTTATGTCGTCAGATGACGCATTATGATAAAATAATGCGCAAATTCCTTGACCGATTAAACAAGGAGTATTTGGCATAACTCTACATATTTTATTTATTTTAAGAGATTTTGAAATACTTTCAGTAGTTTTTCCTGCCATTATACTTATAATAAAATTTTTATCGTTTACTTCTATTTGTTTGAAAACAGTTTCACTCATTTGAGGTTTAACGGCAAATAAAATATAATGCGAATTTTGCGAAAGATATTTATTATCTGTTGTGGTTACAATTTTTTTATTTTTAAAATTTTCCAATTTTCCTTCATCAATATCACTGATAATTATTTCGTCGTTTGAGAGAATATTGCTTTTTAATATGCCAGATAAAATTGCAGTTGCCATATTTCCGCAGCCTATAATGCCCAATTTAAATTTCATAAAAACACGTCGTTATTTGTTTGACTTTATTTTTTATTTATTGTATAATTACTTGCGTTTAGGGGAGTGGCTCAACGGTAGAGTAGTGGTCTCCAAAACCATTGGTTGCGT
>CASEPJ010000053.1 GCA_949289715.1 uncultured Clostridia bacterium | reverse complement strand
GATTGTCTATGAGGGCTCGTGTTCTCATTTTTATTTCGTTTAAAATATTAATTTCTGAGCTTTTGTTTGTAAGACTGCATAAATAATCTATTGAATTTTCCAAATCCAATAATTGATTGTATATGCAAAATGAAAGTTCCTCAGCTTTGTATTCAGTATTTAAATTGGGTATGGAAGGTTTGGCGTTATCTTTGGAAGTTGAATCGATAAAAGCTTTTACGTTAATTTGCGGAAATAATTGATTTTCGTTATCTTTTAACATTTTCTTTATTAACGTAATATCGGTTGCTACAAAACGATTTGTTATATTGTCAAAAATTTCAACAAGCTCTTTTTTCATAATTCACCTCGTTTTTCATAATATGCAATGAATTTTGTCGGATGTTACAAAATTATGTCATTTTTAATTCGTCCTTAAAAAACGCTTGCAAAAATTAAAATTTGTGTTATAATATAAACACTGTGCTAAACGGGGAGTTAGCGGTGCCTTGTTACTCGAAATCCGCTATAGCGAGGTTGACCGTCGGTTTGAGGCTTCATATATGGATAGCCGGCTTGTATAAGGGATGTTGATCTTAAGGTCTTATGCGACATTATGCTGTGAACCATGTCAGGGTTTGACGACAGCAGCATTAAGCAGATTTTAGTGTGCGCCATAAGGTAGCTTTAGGGGAGTTACCTGTATAAGTATCGTATCGGTATATGTTGTCGAAGCCGATGCACAGTTATTTTTAGAACGGATTTTTTGTCTGTTCTTTTTTTTGTAAATTTTTTTAAAAAATAATAAAATTCATATTTATAAAAATAAATTATTGCTTGACTTTATAAGAAATTGATTATATAATGAAACTTATATTAATGTAATATTTATAATAAATTTTTTATAAATCTTAATTTTTGTCCATTAATTTCTTCAGGGAGTTTTATTGAAATGGAAGAAAAAAACAGAAGTTTCATCCTCGGTAAATTGGATAACGATCCGATATTCGATAATTTAAAAGGGATTGAATGTTATGCAGAAGAAAACCATATACCGATAATGAAAAAGGATACGGCGAAAATTCTTTCATTTTTATGTGCATTGAAAAGACCGCAAAAAATTTTGGAAATAGGTACGGCAATAGGTTACAGCGGAACGATTTTATTAAATGCGTATGAAAACTCTCAATTAACTACAATTGAAATTGATGAAAATAATTATTTTTGCGCTAAAAATAATTTTAATAATTTTAATCTTTCCGATAGAATTACAATGTATTTGGGCGATTGTATGGAAATTTTGCCGTTAATGGAGGGGAAATTCGACTTCATTTTTATTGACGGACCTAAAGCTCAATATATGCCGATTTTCCAATACTGCAGCAAATTGATAAATAAAAACGGAATTATGGTTTTCGATAACATATTGTATTCGGGATACATTTCCGGAATAAAAGAGGAAATAAGAAAGCATAGAACGATAATAAATAATATGAAAAGCTTTATAGACTGCCGTTTAAACGATAAAAATTATATCAATGAACTTTTAGATGTTGGAGACGGTTTGCTTATTTTATATAAAAAGGATTAATATGAACAACATTTCTATTAAAAAGAGAAAAACAGAATTATTAGCCCCGGCAGGAAATATGGAAAAATTGAATACCGCTGTTTATTTTGGTGCCGATGCGGTGTATTTTTCCGGTGTTAATTACGGATTGCGTTCGTTTGCCGGAAATTTTAATGACGATGAAATAAAAAAAGCAGTGGAAATTTTGCATTCAAACGGCAAAAAAGCATATGTAACTTTAAATATTTTTGCGAAAAATTCCGATTTCGATAATTTAGACAATTATCTTTCCATTATTAAAGATTCAAATGCGGATGCAATTATAGTTTCCGACCCAGGTCTGATAGAATATACGTTAAAAAAGGGTTTTAAAGTTCATATCAGTACGCAAGCAAATACTTTAAATAAATATGCCGCTAAATTTTGGTCCGATTTGGGTGCCGAAAGGATAGTTTTGGCAAGAGAAATTTCCTTAAACGAAATTAAGGAAATCAGAGATTTTCTTCCCGATAATGTAGAGCTGGAAGCTTTTGTGCACGGCGCAATGTGCATTTCCTATAGCGGCAGATGTTTGTTAAGCAATTATCTTTCTGAAAGAGATTCCAATAGAGGAGAGTGTGTTCAGGCGTGCAGATGGGAATATGCCTTAAACGAAATTAACCGTCCTAACGAGTCGCTTACTATTCAAGAGGATAAAAGAGGAACTTATATTTTAAACAGCAAAGATTTAAATATGATTAAATATATTGATAAAATGGTAGATGCGGGGATAACTTCCTTTAAAATAGAAGGCAGAATGAAATCGCCTTATTATGTGGCGAGTGTAGTGAATGCTTATAATAGGGCATTCGACTATTATTATCAAAATTCGAACAACTATTGTTTGCCCGAAGAAATAGAAAAAGAACTTGAAAAAAACGGACATAGGACATATACTACAGGTTTTTATTTGCAAGACACTATGAGACAGTGCCTCGAAACTTCAAAACCCCTTCAAACCTACAGTTATACTGCAAATGTTTTGGATTATGCCGACGGTTATGCTTTAATAGAACAGCGAAACCGCTTTAAATCGGGAGACGTTTTAGAAATTCTTTCTCCTAATGAATATTATAATTGCAAAATTAAAGTTTCGGAGATGAAAAATATAAAGGGAGAAAATATAGATGATGCACGTTTAGTGCAAGAAAAAATATATTTAAAAACCGATATCCACTTAAATAAAGGGGATATTTTAAGAAAAAAAATAAATTAAAGGCGGACAAATATGAAAGTTTTACAAAAAGATAATGAACCAATCTATTTAAACGAAAATTACTCCTATGAAGAAAGAGCTATTGATTTGGTTTCTTTAATGACTCTTGAAGAAAAAATTTACCAATTAATCGATAAAGCAGCAGCTATTTTAAGGTTGGGAGTTAAAGAATACGATTGGTGGAACGAAGGATTGCACGGAGTTGCAAGGTCGGGTAAGGCGACGTCTTTTCCCACAAGTTTATCCATGGGATGTACATGGAATGTCGATTTGGTACAAGAAACCGCAAACATTACATCCGATGAGGGAAGAGCTTATCATAACGAGAAAGGTAAAAATTTAACCTATTGGTCTCCTACAATCAATTTGGCAAGAGATTTGAGATGGGGCAGAAACGATGAAACATACGGAGAGGATCCCTTTTTGACTGCCGAAATGGGTAAAGCTTTTGTAAATGGACTGCAGGGAAAAGACAGCGGCTTTTTTAAATTGGTTGCAACCATTAAACATTTCGCCGCAAACAACAGTGAATTTAACAGGCACACCGGTTCTTCGGATATGGATGAAAAAGATTTAAGAGAATATTATCTTGCTCATTTTCAAAATATAATAGAAAATACCGATGTAGGCGGAATTATGTCGTCTTATAACAGATTAAACAAAGTTCCTACATCTTCGAATAAAACTTTATTAACCGATATTTTAAGAAAAACCTGGGGCTATAAAAGTGCCGTAACGGCAGACTGCGGGGCTGTTAACGATATATATGCCTCGCACAGATGGATTCCCGAATGGCAGAGCAAACCTGTAACTCCCGAAGAAACGGCTGCTTATACATTAAAAGCCGGTTGTGATCTTGATTGTGGTACTTTTCTTAGAGATTTTACAAAAAAAGCTGTAGAGGAAGGCATTTTAGAAGAAAGCGAAATAGATAATGCGTTGATAAGACTATTTACTGTAAGAATGAAAACCGGTGAATTCAATAAATCGAATCCCTATGAAAATTTAAAATGGGATATAGTAGAATGTGATAAACATATAGAAACTTCTTTGAAAGCTGCAAGAGAAAGTTTAGTGCTTTTGCAAAACAAAATATTGCCTGTTAATCCTTCAACTTTAAAAAAGGTTCTTGTCGTAGGTTCGCTTGCGGACTATGTTGAACTCGGAGGTTATAGTGGTTCTCCCGAAATTACGGTAAAGCCGTTGGAGGGAATAAAAAATTTAATAAAGGAAGTTAACCCCAATGCGGAAATTATTTACGATAAAGGTGTGCCTTATAACGGCGGTCATTCAGCTTTTATATGTAATTTTAAGGGGTTCTATGTAATAAATTCAGACGATTCTGAGATTTTTTATTCTGCCGATAAGGTTAAATTCGGTAATGGATGTCAGCTTATAAATAACGAATTTTTAGGATATGTCAGAGAAGGAGCGGTTGCAAAATTTTCCGACGTGGATTTAAGTAAAGCAAAGTCAATAAAAGTTTTGAGTTCTTCTTGCGGTGCAGCGGGAGAAGCCGTTGTTGAATTCAGATATAATGCATTGGACGGCGCTTTGGTTTCAACTGTAGAAATGCATGACACTAAAGATTGGGATATATACGATACCTTTGAGTCTTCATACAGCCAGGGCGGATTTAATTCTGAAAATGCGGATTTATTTATAATAATTAAACATCCCGTAAATACGGGAGAAGAGGATATCGAAAGGGTAAAAGCTCTTGCCAAAGATGCTGATTTGGTAATAGTATGTACGGGTACATATATTTCCGATGCCGATGAGGAAAAGGATAGATCGAATTTAGAACTTCCCAGAAACGAAGCAAAATTAATATCCGAAATCACTTCCGTTAATAAAAACGTCGTTGTTTCTATTCAGGCAATAGGTCCTTGCGATGTAGAATCATTTAAAGAAAAGGTGGGGGCTATTTTATTCAGTTCCTATAACGGACAAATGCAAGGAAAAGCATTGGCGGATATTATATTCGGCAAATGCAATCCTTCGGGTAAAATTCCTTTTACATGGTATAAATCGGTAAACGATTTAGGCGATCTTGCTAATTATTCTCTCAGAGGAATAAACGATTTGCCTAAAACGTATTGGTATACTAAGGCTGAAACTTCTTATCCTTTCGGACACGGATTAAGTTATACTACCTTTAAATATTCGGATTTGATTACTAACGGTAAAACATATAATTCAAATGACACTGTAAAACTTTCGGTCAATATTAAAAATACCGGAAATATGGACGGTTACGAGGTTGCAGAAGTATATGTAAAGTCCCCTATAAAAAACGACCGCCCCATAAAACAATTAAAAGCATTTAAAAAAATTTTTATCAAAAGCGGTGAAACCCAAAAAGCGGAATTTGAAATTAAAGTTTCGGACATTTGGTTTTGGGATATGACCACACATAAAAGAATATTGGATAACGGTGAGTATGTATTGTTTGTAGGTCCCTCAAGCGATGAAAACAAGCTTATAAAAACTACCATCACCGTTAAAGGAGAATATCCGAATAAAGTAAAAAATTTATATGCTGTTCCTTCAAAAAAAATATTGAATAAAGGCGAAACTGCTATATTAGATATTGCATTGTCTTTGCAAAACGATTTGCTTATCGAAAAAGATAAGTTAAACTATAAAGTCAATTCGTTAAATAATAAAACAATTGAAGTTGTCGGCGACAAAATTTTTGCAAAGTCATCCGGCAGGGCAAAAATAAAAGTTACGGTTTTATATGACAATCAAACTTTAGAAAAAGATATTAATTTATTGGTGCGTTAGTATGTTAAATTGTTTCACGGTCGCAGATTTGCCTGCGACCGTTATTTTAAATAAAACATTATTTCAAATAGATGAGAATAAACTTTCTTGTAACGGAAAAACAGTATTTATTTATTGTTCGCCCGTTAAATCTGTTGCAGTGAATGAAAATGTTGTTTGTATATTTACAAAAAGCGGAATAATGTATTTTTTTAACGGAAAAGATGTAAATACAGTCGATTATAATAATAAATTCAATAAAAATTATATTATTAAAGATATGACGCTTTATAATAATTGTTTTGTTTTTTCGGCATATTTACCGCAAGTTAATAATTTTCTGCTTTTTACTCAGCAAGGAAATGCTTTTAGCGAAAGACGTGTGGAATTAGTAAAAAACCCGTGTTGCGGCGGTGAAAACATTTTAAGAACGCCTATATTGTGTTTGCATTATTTAAGAGAAGATGGTGTGCTTTTTTGCGGCTTTGAAAAAGGGTTTTTAATGTTGATTTCCGATTGTGCCGAATGTAACGTCTTGAAAAAAATATGTAATTTCGATATTATTAATATACATTCTTTAAATGGTGAACTGATATTAACGGATGGAAAAAATAAAGAAATAATTAGTTTAAAACTTTTCATTAACGAAACTTTATCCCCATATTTTATTATAAAATATATAAAAGAAGGTGCTAAAATCATTGATTTAAGGAAAAGAGATAAATATATTATATCTCATATTAAAAACGCAGTTAATATAGATTACGATAATTTATTAAACAAAATAGAAAAAAACAATAAAGACGAAAAGCTGTTGTTTCATTGCGAAAGCGGATTATTGGCTTGCGTTGCAACGGATAGAGCAAAAAATGCAGGTTTTACGAATTCATATAATATCGGTTCTTATTTATGCTTTAAAGATTTCATAAAAGAATGTAATTTAAAAAATGAAGATTATATTGTTTGCGGCGGAGGAGAAAAGTACTGATATAAATAACATTCCAAATTGCCGTTGAAAAATTTTCTTATTTTGTCGGCTCGTTTTTTAAATATTTTTTCTGTATTTTTATATGAAGTTAAAAAATATAAATTCCAATTATCCATTTTTTTGAAAGATTCAAAAAATTCTCTGTAAAGCAGAGTGATTTCTTTTTCAGACAACAGTCTTTCCCCGTAAGGGGGATTTGTTATTATAATTCCGTTTTTATAACTGCTCGAAATTTTTTTTGCGTCTTTTATACTGAAATCAATGAGAGAATTTACCCCCGCTTTTTTTGCACAAATCTCTGCAATTTTTAAAGAATAATTATCAATATCGGAACCTGTGAACATTTTTTCCGAGGTTTCTCGATTGTCTTTAAATTCATTCATTTTGCTAATTGCGTTTTCTTTTTCTAAATCGAATAATTTTTTATCAAAAAAGTTCCAATGCAAAAAATCGAAATCTCTGTTTATTCCGGGGGCAATGTTACTTGCTATCATGGCTGCTTCTATTAAAATTGTTCCCGAACCACAAAAAGGGTCTGCAAGTATTCTTTTGGGGGACCAGAAGGAATTTAGTACGATTGCAGCGGCAAGAGTTTCTTTTATAGGTGCGGTTATAGTAAGTTCTCTGTATCCTCTTTTATGAAGAGGTAATCCGGAAGTGTTTAACAAAACTTTTACATTGTTGTTTAAAATTTGTATTTCAATTTGAAATTCGTTGCCGGTTTCAAAATATTCAGAAAGCGAATAACTTTTTTTTAGGTTTTCTATTATAGCTTTTTTTGAAATGCTTTGAATGGAAGAAAGGGCAAAAAGCACGCTTTTAAATGATTTTGCGCTTATAATTAGTTTTGCGTTTTTTTCTATTATTTCCGATAAATCAAGTTTTAATATCCCTTCAAACAAATCGTCAAAACTTTCTGCCTTAAATTCTCCTAATTTCAAATATATTCTGTCGGCAGTTCTTAAATTTATATTTAATTTGGCAATATCCTGCATTTTGCAGTTTACTTCGATATTTCCTGCGTTTGCCGTTAAATTATCGAAACCGAAGTTTTTAAGTTCTCGTTTGGTTATAGCTTCTACACCGAATGCGGTGGCAATGTTTAAAGTTATGTTGTTTAACGTATTCATAGAAATATAATAGCATAATAATTAAAAAAATAAAAATTATTTATCCTTTTTGTTGAAAATTCTTGACAAAAAGTATTACGGAGAGTAAAATAATTATAATTTAATAGCGGATTAATAAAAAGACATGTCCTCAGGTTTAAAACCACAGAGAGCCGACGGCAGCTGAAAAGTCGGTGTTGTTGAATCTAAAGGGTACCGCTTTTTAGCCCGCATTTATAATAAGCGGCAATTTTATAATTGCAAGTAAGGTGGAACCGCGGTATCAACCGTCCTTATATAAAGGGCGGTTTTTTTATTAAATTAATGCGTTAACAGCTTAACGGAGGTATAATATGGTAATTACATTAAAAGATCAGGTAAAAAAAGAATATTTAAAACCTATAACGGTTTATCAAGTTGCCGGCGATATCAGTGAAGGATTGGCCAAAAATGCCGTATGCGGAAAGGTAGACGGTGAGCTGGTAGACCTTAATTATGTTATTAAATCCGATTGTTCTTTGCAGATAATAACATTAAAAGATCCCGAAGGAATGGAAGTTTATCGTCATACATCATCTCATATTTTGGCGCAAGCCGTAAAAAGATTATATAAAGATGTAAAAT
>CASEPJ010000052.1 GCA_949289715.1 uncultured Clostridia bacterium | reverse complement strand
GTATTAAGCAATATAGCTCCATTAGATCTTAAAAAAATCGAAGAAGAAATTGCCGAATTGGAAAGGGAAGTCAATTATTACAAATCCAAAAACATATTCGATAAAGCCGAAGACCGTTTTAAAAAATTAAAAAATAAAAAAATGGAATTCGACAGAGAAAAAGAAGAATGGCAGAAAAAGAAAAATCTTAATACCGAAAGCATAGGTGAAAACGAAATTGCGGAAATTGTTTCTTCCTGGACAAATATTCCCGTTAATAAAATAAACGAGAGCGAAAAGGAAAAATTAATAAAATTAGAAGAAATATTGCATAAACGTGTAATAGGACAAGATGAAGCTGTCAGTGCGGTTTCCAGAGCATTAAGACGTGCCAGAGCGGGAATAAAAGATCCTAAACGTCCAATAGGTTCGTTTATTTTCCTCGGTCCTACCGGCGTAGGCAAAACTGAACTTTGCAAAGCGTTAAGCGAAGTTATGTTCGGCAGCGAAAATAACATTATAAGGCTCGATATGTCCGAATATATGGAATCGCACAGTGTTTCTAAACTTATAGGCTCTCCTCCCGGATATGTCGGTTTCGACGAAGGCGGTCAGCTTACCGAGCAGGTAAGAAGAAAACCCTATTCCGTAATTTTGTTCGACGAAATAGAAAAAGCTCACCCTGATATTTATAATTCGCTGTTGCAGATTTTAGACGACGGCAGACTTACCGATTCGCAAGGTCGTACCGTTAATTTTAAAAATACTATAATTATAATGACCTCGAATGTAGGTGCCGCAGATACGAAAAAGGGCAGAAAATTGGGCTTTTCCGACAATGCCAAGGCTGTAGAAGAAGACAACAGGGAAATTATGATGCATGCTTTGAAACAAAGGTTTAAACCCGAATTTTTAAACAGGGTAGACGATATAATTATTTTCAACAGCTTGACCAAGAACGACATAATTGCCATTGCCGAAATTCTCTTTAAAAATTTAAAAGAAAAATTGAGCGCTCAAAAAATTACGCTGGAACTTTCAGATGCAGTCAAAGATTATATTGTTGAAAAAGGTTACGACGAAAACTACGGTGCAAGACCGTTAAAAAGAGTTATTCAAAGGGATATAGAAGATAAACTTGCTGAGGAAATTCTTATGGGCAATGTCAATGATAACGACGATTTGATTGTTGATGTAGAAGAAGGAAAAATTATTTTCAGAAATAAAAACGTAGAAGCTAAGGCTTAACGATTTTATAAAAAAATCCGAGGAGGTATAATTATGAAATTGGATATTACCACATTGAATTATCAAGCGAGCGAAAAACTGAAAGAAATCGTAACCAAAAAGGTTATGAAATTGGAGAGGTATTTCGACGAGGACATTGCTGCCAAAGTCCTTATGAAAAGAGAAAAGGATACCGAAAAACTCGAATTGACTATATTTTTGAAGGGCTCTGTGCTGCGTGCAGAAGTTGCCGGGGACAATATGTATAATAACATCGACGAAGTATTGCCAAAAATAGAAAGGCAAATTCATAAGCATAAAACCAAACTTCAGAAACGTATTAAATCGGTTGATGACTCAATGCTTTTCGTTTTGGATAAAGTAGACGAAAAAGAAGAAAAAGTCGTTAAGAAAAAAGAACTTTATTTAAAACCGATGAGCGAAGACGAGGCGCTTATGGAAATGGATTTGGTAGGGCACGATTTTTATATCTTTTTAAATGAAAAAACCGATAAAATCAATGTGCTTTACAGAAGAAAAGGAAGCGGCGTCGGCAATATTGAAGTAAGTTATAACTAAAAATAGTTATAAAAATAGTAAACTTAATAAATTATTTACTATAAATATTATAAAATCAAAATTTTATTAACTTATATTTTTTATGACTTTTAATAATTTACTATTAATAATTTATAATTATATAGGTTTCTAAAAATTATATTAAAAATAAATATCCGCTTTATTAAGGCGGATATTTTATTTTATATTACGATTTCAGCGACAATAATAAGCATAATTATAAAAGAGTATTATAAAAAAGTATAAAACATTAGCAACAAATATCAGTATTCGCAAACTTTTTATTACTGTATACAAATTTCACAAAAACATATTCGATTATCAAATTTAAAGGCTAAGAAATTCTAAATAAATAAAAGGAAAGAATAAAATAACCAATCATAATTTTTTTGTTTTTATACAAAAATAAAATAAATGCCTTTATTTTATTGACAATTACGTTTTAATGATGTATCATAATAAAAATATTAATGAATTTAATAAACGAGAACAATGACGTTCGCAATTTACGGTGTAATGCCGGATTTTGCGGACGTTTTTTTGTTGTTTTTAGGAGGCTTTCAAAATGTTAATAGAAGGGCAGGTCAGAATACCTTCGGGTTGTGCGGTTTCGTCTATATTTTCAAGAAGCGGAAAAAGATTTTCCGGAGAAGATATTATAACCTCTATAGAAGTGATGCACGACCGTTCCAACGGATTGGGCGGCGGTTTTGCAGGCTATGGTATTTATCCAGAATATAAAGAGTTTTATGCGTTACATATATTTTACGACAATGTTTCCGCAAAACATGAATGTGAGGAATTTTTGGAAAAATTTTTCGATATTGTCAATTTGTCCAAAATACCAACAAAAAAAGTAAAATCCATTACTGATGAACCTTTGATTTGGCGCTATTTCGTAACGCCTTTAAAAACCAAACTCGCAGACAGTCAGCTGGAAGAAAACGAATATGTGGTTAAACAGGTTTTCAGAGTCAATACAAATATTAAAGGAGCATATATTTTTTCCTCCGGTAAAAATATGGGAATTTTTAAAGCGGTGGGTTTTCCCGAAGAAGTGGGCAGATTTTATAAATTAGATGAATACAAAGGATATTTTTGGACGGCACACGGCAGGTATCCCACAAATACGCCCGGTTGGTGGGGAGGAGCACATCCTTTCGGTTTGTTAGATTATTCCATCGTGCATAACGGCGAAATATCCTCATACGATGCAAATCGCAGATTTATAGAAATGTATGGCTATAAATGCACATTGCTTACAGATACCGAAGTAATTACTTATATGGTAGATTATCTTGTAAGAAGACAGAAGCTGAGTTTGGAAGAGACCGCAGCGGTTATTGCAGCACCGTTTTGGATGACTATCGAAAATATGCCCGAATCGGAAAGGAAAAAACACGAATATTTGAGAAACAGATTTTCAAGTCTTTTAATTACCGGACCGTTCTCCATTCTTCTCGGATTTGAAGGCGGTATTATGGCGCTTAACGACCGTTTGAAACTGCGTTCTATGGTTGTAGGTGAAAAGGATGATAATGTATATATTGCAAGCGAAGAATGTGCCATAAGAGTTATAGCTCCAGTGCTTGATAAATTATGGGCCCCTAAAGGCGGGCAACCGGTAATTTTTACGAAAGACCGTATATAACGGGCAAAAGGAGAAGAAATATGATTAATTATATAAATCCTCAATATGAAGTCGAAAGAGACGCTGACAGATGCATAAAATGCAGAGTTTGCGAAAGACAATGCGCCAATCTCGTTCATTTGTATAATGAAGAGGCGGATAAAATGATAAGTTACAGCGAAAAATGCGTATGCTGCCACAGATGCGTATCGCTTTGTCCCACAAGGGCTTTAAAAATAGTTAAATCAAATAATACATTTAAAGAAAATGCAAATTGGTCCGATCAGGCAATGAGAGAAATTTATATTCAAGCGGAGTCGGGCGGAGTATTATTGTCCTCAATGGGTAATCCCCAACCTTTCCCCGTATATTGGGATAAGATGCTGATAAACGCATCGCAAGTTACAAATCCCAGCATAGACCCGTTAAGAGAACCAATGGAAACGAAAGTTTATCTGGGTAAAAAGGCGGAAGAAACAGTAAGGGATGAGAATGGAAATCTTGTATGCAACACCCCCGTTCAGTTGGAACTTTCCACTCCTATAATGTTTTCGGCAATGAGTTACGGGTCTATAAGTTATAATGCACACGCTTCTCTTGCACGTGCCGCTAAAGAACTTAAAATTTATTATAATACCGGTGAAGGCGGTCTGCACGAAGATTTTTACGAATTCGGGGCAAATACAATCGTTCAGGTAGCTTCGGGACGTTTCGGTGTATATAAAGATTATTTGGAGGCCGGTGCCGCCATAGAAATAAAAATGGGACAGGGCGCTAAACCCGGAATAGGCGGTCATCTGCCCGGTGAGAAAATTGTAGGAGACGTATCGAAAACCCGAATGATTCCGAAAGGTACCGATGCAATATCTCCCGCTCCCCATCACGATATTTATTCCATAGAAGATTTAAGACAGTTAGTTTATTCTTTAAAAGAGGCAACCGCTTATAAAAAACCGGTTATAGTTAAAATAGCCGCCGTTCATAATGTTGCTGCAATTGCAAGCGGAATAGCAAGAAGCGGTGCCGATATAATAGCAATCGACGGTTTCAGAGGGGGCACAGGTGCAGCTCCTACGAGAATAAGAAACGAAGTGGGCATACCTATAGAATTAGCTCTTGCCAGTGTAGATCAAAGGCTCAGAGAAGAGGGTATAAGAAACGAAGTATCGTTGGTAGTGGGTGGCAGTATAAGAAACAGCGGAGATATTGTAAAAGCCATCGCTTTAGGAGCTGACGCAGTTTATATAGCTTCCGGAGCATTGATAGCTATGGGGTGCCATTTATGCAGAAGCTGTCATACGGGTAAATGCAATTGGGGAATAGCTACACAAATTCCCGAATTGGTAAAACGATTGAATCCCGATGTGGCAAGTAGGCGACTTGTAAATTTAATCTCTGCATGGACGCATGAAATCAAAGAGATGATGGGCGGTATGGGTATCAATTCCATAGAGGCGTTAAGAGGAAACCGTTTAATGTTGCGAGGAATTGGTTTGACCGATAAAGAACTTAAAATTTTGGGCATCAAACATGCCGGAGAATAGGAGGAAAATATGAAAAGAGTTTATGCCGATGAAAAATGGTGCTTGGGATGTAAACTTTGTGAATATAACTGCGCTTTTGCAAATACCAATCAACCCGATATGGCTGTTGCATTAAAAAATACCGAAATAGTCCCTCGAATCAAGGTTGAAGAAACGGGAAAAATTAATTTTGCGGTTTCATGCAGACATTGTAAAAATCCTATTTGTATTCAGTCGTGTATTACGGGTGCTTTATATAAAGAAAACGGAGTAGTAATGATGGATAAAAATAAATGCGTAAATTGTTTGACTTGTGTATTGGTTTGTCCCTACGGCGCTATAGTTGAAGATTCGGGCGGTTCCGTTTTTAAATGTGAATTATGTATAAAAAATATTTGTAAAGAACCGGCGTGCGTAAAAGGTTGTCCGAATAAAGCGCTGCTTTTTGAGGAGAGATAATTATGAAATATATTATTATAGGAAATTCAACCGCAGCGGTAGGCGCTGTAGAGGGGATAAGAAGTATAGATAAGAAAGGAGATATAGATTTGTTTTCTTCGGAAGAATATCATACCTACAGCCGACCTTTAATCTCATATCTTTTATGCGGTAAAACCGATATGGAAAAGATGAAATATCGCCCCGATGATTTTTATGTAAAAAATAACGTTAAAACACATTTTTCTCTGCCTGTAGAAAAAATAGATGCACTAAACAAAACAATTTACGCAGGGGGAGAGACTTTTTCTTACGATAAACTTATGGTGGCTTGCGGCTCCAGACCGTTTATTCCTCCTGCCGAAGGATTAAGCGACATAAACTATTATACTTTCGGTTCTTTAAACGATGCCTTAAAGCTTCAAGACAATATAAATAAAGAAAGCAAAGTATTAATTGTAGGGGCAGGTCTTATAGGTTTAAAATGTGCAGAAGGCATATTCGGCAAAGTCAAAAGCATTACAATAGTCGACATGACCGACAGGGTTCTTTCCAGCGTACTCGATAAAGAAGCGTCGGACATCGTAAAAGAACATTTAAAAAAATATGATTTTAATTTTTATTTATCCCGTTTCGTGAAAAAATATTCACCAAATACTGCCACCCTCGACGACGATACGGTTATTCCGTTTGACGTACTTATAATTGCTGTGGGGGTTCGCCCCAATATCGAATTGGTTAAAGATGCCGCAGGAAAGACAGAGCGAGGAATATGGGTAGACGAAAGGGGCGAAACTTCTTTAAAAGATGTTTATGCAGCGGGAGATTGCGTAATGTCATACGATATTACAACCGATAGCGAAAGAATTTTGGCTCTTCTTCCCAACGCATATTCCGGAGGGTACAATGCTGGAGTCAATATGGCGGGAGGAAATGAGAAAAACGACTGTTGTATGCCAATGAACTCAATTGGATTTATGGGGTTACATATTATAACTGCCGGAAGTTTAGTTGGTCAAAAGATAATCGATTATAATGGCGGTTACAAAAAACTTGTGGTAAAAGACGGTTGTTTAAACGGATTTATTTTAGTTGGAAATGTTGAGAGGGCGGGTATATATACCAGATTAATAAGGGAAAAAATTCCGCTAATTTCATTGGATTTCGATAAATTAAAAATCCACCCATGTCTTGCCTCTTTTAATGAAAACGAAAGACAGAGAATTTTAGGAGAAGAAGTATGAAAATAGATTGTCAAAAATACGGGGTGCATTTCAAAGACCTCAACGATTATATAAGAAATTCTTTAGAAAAAAGAATTGATTTGGAAAACTGCATAGGTCAACGATATATAGGTGCCGCAATTTCGGGTAAAGAAATTTATATAAACGGAACTCCCGGCAATGCTCTGGGAGCATATTTAAACGGTGGCAAAATAACCGTATACGGCAATGCGCAGGATGCAACCGGCGATACCATGAACGACGGAGAGATTATCGTTCACGGAAGCGTAGGTGATGCATTGGGATATGCAATGCGAGGCGGAGAAATATATGTGAAAGGAGACAGCGGATACAGAACGGGAATACACATTAAAGAATATGCCGAAAAGAAACCGGTTATTGTTGTAGGCGGGGTTTTTGGCAGTTTTCTGGGAGAATACATGGCAGGCGGTATTATAGTAATTTTAAATTTAAATAATTGCGAAATCGTTGGAAACTTTATAGGTACCGGCATGCATGGCGGCAAAATATTTATAAGAAGCGAAAAACCTTTAAAAAATTTGCCCGGGCAAGTATCGTGTAATGTTGCTTCCAAAGAAGATTTGGAGGAAATTAAACGGTATATATGTAAATTCAGTTCGGTTTTTTCAATAAATTGTGATATAATATTAAATACTAATTTTTATGTTTTAAAACAAAACGAAAAAAATCCCTATAAAAAACTTTATGCAGCCAATTAACAAAGGAGTTTATTATGAATAATACCATTGACGATGTAGTCGAATTCATAAGAGAAAACGATGTAAAATTTATACGACTTGCCTTTTGCGATATTTTCGGTAAAATCAAAAATTTTTCCGTAATGAGCGACAGAATAGAGGAAGTTTATAAAAACGGAGCAAGTTTTACACCGTTTGGAGTAGCGGGTTTCGAAAATGTGAAAAACGATTTACTTTTGTTTCCCGATCTTTCTACGTTGAGCGTTTTGCCGTGGAGACCACAGCAGGGGCGTGTAATTAAATTTTTATGTGAAATAAGAAATTATGATAATACTCCCTTTGATTTGGATACCAGAGAAATACTTAAAAGTTCTTTGAATTCCTTTGAAAAGAAAGGTTTTAAGTGCAATGTGGAAACGGAAAGCGAATTTTATTTGTTTAAAACCGATGAAAACGGCAATCCGACATACGAAACGCACGATAACGGAGGATATTTGGATATGACCCCGTTAGACAAAGGCGAAAACATAAGAAGGGAAATTTGCTACAGCCTTGAAGCTATGGGAATAAAACCTACCTCCGCTCACCACGAGAAGGGAAGAGGTCAGCACGAATTGATATTTGAAGATGCGGATGCTTTAAAAGCGTGCGATAATTTTATTTCTTTTAAATCGGTGGTAAAGGCGGTATCGATAAGAAACGGTTTGCATGCGGCTTTTATTCCGAAACCATTTGAAAACGAATGCGGAAACGGAATGCGTTTGAAAATTTCCGTTTTCAAAAACAATAAAAATATTTTCGGGGAAAATGTAGATAAACTAACCGAACAGGCCAAATATTTTATTTCGGGGATTTTGAACAGAATAAAAGAAACAACGGCATTTATTAATTCTACGGTAAATTCATACGAGAGATTGGGCAGTCATGAAGCTCCGGAATATATTTCTTGGTCTAAATATAACGAAGGTCAGCTAATAAAAGTTTCAAACGGTTCAAACGGAGTCAAAGTAGAATTGCGATCTCCCGATTCCGCAATTAATCCTTATATAGCCGTAGCGCTGATGCTTAACGCAGGCTTTGAAGGAATGATTAAAAAGGCGGAAATTAAAGAGCCGGTTGTTTTCAGTGAAAATTTAAAGGATAATCTTGATGTATTGCCTATGTCCCTTGCAGAAGCACTCGGTTATGCTAAAAACAGCAATTTTGTTAAAGAAATTTTGCCGGCTAATTTATTGGAAAGGTTTTTCAGCCTGCAAGAAGAACAAGTAAATCATGCCATGAGAAATATAGGAGAGTATACAAGATATTTATTTAATACGATTTAAACAATACCGATTTAATTATCAGTTTTTTATAAAAGAGGTTTTATGAAAAGAGCTTTGGTCATTTCAAGCTCCGAACAAAACGCAGCGACTTTAAAAAACATTCTTACGCAAAATTATATTACCGAAATAACTTGGGTTTCGAGCATTTCGGAAGCAAGGAAGCTATTAATAAATAGGCAATTCGATTTAATATTGGTAAACGCTCCTCTAAAAGACGAATTCGGTGAGAGTTTTGCCATAGACGTTGCCGGTAAAAGCGCCGCTCAAATTATATTTATAGTCAACGAAAACGTTTATTCGGAAGCAAGCTATAAACTTGAAGATTACGGGATTTATACCGTTTGCAAGCCTTTAAACAGGGAGGTTTTTTTAAGTGTGCTGAAATTTGCCAATGCGGCATTCAATAAAATTAATCTTTTATACGGAGAACAAAACAAACTTTTAAGAAAATTGGATGATATTAAATTAGTAAACAAAGCAAAATGGCTGTTGATAGAAAATTTGCATATGAATGAAGAACAAGCGCATAAAAGTATAGAAAAACAGGCTATGGATATGCGGCTTTCAAGAGGCGAAATAGCAAAGATAATTATAGATAAATTCGAATCGTAAATACGAAGGTGAGATTATGACAAAATATATTTTTGTAACCGGTGGCGTTGTTTCCGGTTTGGGTAAGGGAATTGTTATGGCTTCGTTGGGGAGATTGCTTAAATCTAGAGGCTATAAAGTTATGGCACAAAAATTGGACCCTTATATTAATATAGACCCCGGCACGATGAGTCCGTATCAGCACGGAGAAGTTTTTGTGACCGAAGACGGGGCAGAAACCGACCTCGATCTCGGACATTACGAAAGATTTATAGACGAAAACCTTAATAAATATTCCAACCTTACCACAGGTAAAGTGTTTTGGAACGTATTGAATAAAGAAAGGCAGGGCGAATATTTAGGGCAAACCGTGCAATATATTCCCCATATAACCAACGAAATAAAAAGTTTTATTTATTCGGTAGGAAAAAAGGAAAATGCAGATATCGTCCTTACAGAAATAGGAGGAACTATAGGTGATATAGAAAGTCAGCCGTTTATAGAAGCCATAAGGCAGGTTTCGAGGGATGTAGGCAGAGAAAACTGTCTTTATATTCATGTTACGCTTGTTCCTTATATAAAAAGCTCCGGGGAGCAAAAATCGAAGCCTACTCAGCACTCGGTTAAAGAACTTATGGGTATGGGTATATCTCCCGATATTGTGGTCTGCAGGTGCGATATACCTTTAGACGAAGGAGCGTTACATAAAATTTCGCTTTTTTGCGATGTTAAACCCGATTGCGTAATACCTAATTTAACTGTGGACCATATTTACGAAGCGCCTTTAATGCTTGAGGAAAGCAATTTTTCTTCCGTCGTATGCAGAGAATTGGGATTAAATCCGCCTGCAAGCGAATTATCCGATTGGTGTTCAATGTTAGACAGAATAAAATCCGCAACGGAAATTGTGAAAATAGGACTTGTCGGAAAATATGTTAAAATGTATGACGCATATCTTTCCGTGGCGGAGGCTTTAAGACACGGAGGTTATGAAAACGGGGTAAAAACAGAAATAGTTTGGATAGAAGCGGAAGATATAAATGCCGATTCGGCAGAAGAGATTTTAACTGGACTAAACGGTATTATTGTGCCGGGAGGTTTCGGTGACAGAGGAATAGAAGGTAAAATTTTGGCGAGCAAATTTGCCAGAGAAAAAAATATACCTTATTTGGGAATTTGTCTCGGTATGCAGACGGCTGCCATTGAAATAGCAAGAGATTTGCTCGGGTATAAAGACGCTTCATCCAAAGAATTTTCTCCTAAAGGGTTGCATAATGTCATCGATATAATGCCCGATCAAAAAGGCAACATTCCCAAAGGCGGAACCATGCGCTTGGGGGCATATCCTTGTAAAATTAAACATGGGAGCGTATTATATCGTATATATCAGCAGGCGGAAATTAGCGAAAGACACCGCCATCGCTATGAGTTCAATAACGATTTCAGACAAGAATTTTTGTCTTGCGGAATAGTATTCGGAGGCACTTCTCCAAATGATCGATTGGTTGAAGAAATAGAAATACCTTCGCTTAAATTTTTTGTGGGTGTGCAGTATCATCCGGAATTTAAGTCTCGTCCGAATAAGGCGCATCCGCTATTCAGAGAATTTATAAAAGCCGCAGAAGAAAACAAATACGGAATTTAAAAACATTCGTCAAAATAAAACAATATTTGTGTTTACAAAAAATTTTTTGTGTGTATGTATAAATTCGGATATATAATGCGAATTATATTAAAAGCATTTACTAATTTTATATTTAAAAATTAAAAAATTTAAAAACTAAAAAAGCCGTATTGAATTTATTAAAGAATAAGAATCATTATAAAAAAATTAAAAAAATTATAGTTATTAATAAAAAAAGGTTTAAACAGCTGAATTTTTAAGATATAGTAAGATTTTTCTATATCTTTTTTTAATACTGCAAAGCAAAATAAAATTTTTTGAGATTTACTTTTTTATATAATAATATTTGACAGAATTTGCTATAAAATAATTTGTTAAGTAAATATAACAGCTTTTTAAAGTGTATTGTTTGTTAATAGACGGTATAAATACGGATTTTATTTTAAAAGAACAATAAGTTTAATTTTCTTTTTTTAGGCAAATATTCGGCTTAATGTAAATCTTTATTGTTTATTTAAAATGATTAAAAAAAGCAATAAACAGAATATTAGAAAATCAATAAAATTTATTTGTACTCTTATGTTTTATAAAGTGGATTCTAAAAGTTTTTTCATAAGCATTAAATAGGTATCCGTTTTATATCCCGCTTCTATAGTTATATTGCTTTTTACTATTGCTTTTTCATTAAAAAGATGTTTTAGCATATTTAAAATCCCTTCATTGGAATCGTAAACTTTGCGGCCGGCTTGTATTAAATATTTTTTAAATGCAAGGTAATGTGTGCATCCCAAAACCAAGGCAGCGTTTTTCGGAGCAATGCGATCGATTTCAAAAGCCTTTAACTTCAATTGCCGCTCTAAAAAAAGATTGTCTTCCACAAAAGAAGCCAATTGAGGACAGCAGACATCTATAATACAGGGTAATTTTTTTAATTTTTTGTATCTTTCGCTTTCTAAAGTACCCGGTGTCGCAAGGACGGCTATAGTATCTTCCGAAGCTTTAATTGCAGGCAAAATCGCCGGTTCCGTGCCTATTATTTTTATATCGAATAAATTTCTAACAAAATCTATTGCCTGTGCGGTAGCGGTATTGCAGGCTATAACCACGGCTTCTGCTCCTCTGGAAATGAGATATTCGACAGCGTGAGCGGTAATTTTTTGAATTTCTTTTTTATTTTTATTGCCGAAAGGAGCACTTAGCGGATCCGCATAATATAAATAATCGTTTTTAAAAAATTTCGCACAATGTGCCATTACATATATTCCGCCCGCTCCGCTGTCGAAAAAACCTATCATAAAACACCTCTGTTCAATAAAAATATGAATTAAATTTAAAAAATATTCTGAAAAACCGTTGAAAATAATTGCAAAAGCCTTTTTTTTGTGCTAAAATATTCGGGTATTAAAATTAAAGGAGAGTTTACCGTGCCTAATATCAAATCAGCAGAGAAAAGAGTTGAAGTTACCGCAGTAAAAAATGCACTCAATAAATCTTATCGCACGCAGTTCAAAACAGCTTTGAAAAAATTTGATGCAGCCATAGCGGAGAATAACGTTGAATTAGCAGAAAGTCTTTTGTCCGTTACAATGAGCGAAATTGATACCGCTTACACAAAAGGCGTAATTCACAAAAACAGCGCAAACAGAAGAAAAGCGGCAATTTCCAAAAAATTGGCAGCTTTTAAGAAATAATTAAATTTATAAAAAAATTGCCATAAGCTCAAATGCAGGGCTTATGGCTTTTTTGTGCTGTTAAGTATATTTTTACAAAATTTGACAAAAATAAAATTAACATACAAAACATATTTTTTATTAAATAAATTATATAATAATTTTTTAACTGATTTTTAAACTTGTTTTTTTAAATTTTTCGATGTAATTTACATATTAAATATAATATATTAAGTATTTTAATTAATATAAATAAATTAAATTTAAAATACCTTTAAAAATTTGAGATTTATGAAATATAAAACAATAAATAAAAGTTTAATTAAAACGATTATTAAATTATGTTCGGCTTTTTTTATTGTGGCAATATTTTTTTCTTGCAATTTATCTTTTGCGATGTCTGAAAACTATTACTGCCCAAAAGAAATAAAAAAGGTTGTAAATGATACAGAAGGGGTTAAGGATTGTTCCGTTATAATTATAGGAGATAAAATTATAGCCGCAATTTTGCCCGAAACCATATTTACGAAAAGTCAGAGAGACGAAATGATAAATAAAATCGCAAAAGATTTGAAAAATTATAAAAAAACCGCAAAAATTGCAGTTACTTTTGACCTCGACGTTTTTTTAAAAATGAAAAAAATCGAAACTCAAATAATAGAAGGAGCCGCAATTACCGATTTATCTTTAAATCTTATTGACATTGTAAATACTTTGGAAAAAAGAGGGCAGTTAAAAGAAGTCGGCTAATCAATCTTCCAACAATTCTTCATAACTTACGTCAAGTATTCTTTTAATGTCCTTTAACGTGTCTATATCGGGTCGGGAATAATTGTTTTCCCAATGATTAACCGTTTTGTCGCTTACTTTAAGTTTTTCTGCCAAATCTTTTTGAGTCAGGCGGTTTTCTTTTCTGTATTTTTTTAAATTTTCGGAAAACATAATTACCTCTGTTAGAACAGTCTCGATACTAATATACTATCTCAATTTTTGATAAGATAGTTTAAACTATCAGAAAAAGAGGAAAATTTAAGTATTTATCCTAAATTTTATAAATTAATCGCTATTTTATAATGTTTTTTATTAAAACGCATTTAATATTATTTTTTTAACTTTTTTATCTAAATTATAATGGTTAATTGCGCTGTTTTTTAGTTATTTAAACAGTTAAGCTATTGACAAAAATCATAAATAAAGTTTTTGAATTTATAAAATGCAGTATTTAAATTATTTTTTAGTAAATTAGGTGAATTTTTTTATGCCGGTTAATTTAATATTTAAATAAAATTTATTTATCATTATTTAATATAGAAATATAAATTTTATTTCAACAAAAATTTTTTTAGCAAATTTAGTGATAATGCTATATGAATTTTTAATTTTTTCTGAAATTTATTATTACTTCTATTACTAAATACTTTATTATTCGAATTGTTATATT
>CASEPJ010000051.1 GCA_949289715.1 uncultured Clostridia bacterium | reverse complement strand
TAAAAGGTACATATCCGCCAACTCTTATGGGATCTCCTTTTGTCTGTTCGTTACAGTATCTAAGAATTCTCGAAAAAGTGGTATAATCCACTGTAACGCCTTCCGAGGTTAATTTCTGGTCGGGATCGTCAGTGGGAATTTTATCCGGCCAAGCCGATAAATCAAAAAAGAAGGCCTTATTTTTTACCGAATAATCTCTTTGTGCAAGATAATAACAGTACATGGAAAAATGAGATACGCCTTTTTGCTCAAAATCCAAAGAATATGCATCCATATGGTTAGACAGCAAATTAAAACTGCAAGTTCCGTTTTCCAAATATCTGTTGATTGCCCATATATAAGCATCGTTTTTGGCAGACGTCGTAGACTGTTCGTTGGTTTCATAAACCGTTCCGTCTCCCGTAAACTTTGCGTTTAAATTTATTTTAACATCCAAATCGTAATCTTCACGCAAGATATTCATTAACGAATCGGGGGAAGAATTAAATCTGACGGGCAATAATTCGTCTACACCCGATGCCGTAGCAGCGGCATTTGTGGAGGAGGGAACGTTTTCGTCCCAAACAATCAGACCTTGATAAAATTCTTCGAATAATACTAAAATTTGATTAAGCGTAGTAAGTTCGACTACTTCCCTTCCGTAAAAATAATTACCTTCGGAAGTCAACTCGTCAAACCAAAAATCATCTATATTTTCTACATACCCGTTAACCACCGACAAATTTGCCGCTTTTACGAAGAAGTTTGCTCCTTTTCTATTTACAAGCCCCTGAATTGTGGTAATTATGGCAAATATATCGTATTGATCTTTCGTGCTTCTAAAACGAGGTATATAAGAGGTTATATCGAAATAATATAAAATATCCTCATTGAAGCCTAAATCCACTTCCAAATCCGCTTCCGAATAAATTTCATCTCTTAAGTCAGCTTCAAAATATTCTTCTTCGGTTACCGCTGAAATATTTACGCTCACTATCGTATATGATAATTCATACGGATAACAAACATAAGCAAAAACGGCATTTTCGAGATCTTCATAAACGGTTCCGTAAATTTCCGCCGTTACAGGTATTCTTATTTCGTTAAAATCGGTATATCTTACTCCCAACTGCAAAACGGCGTTACCTTCGCTGTCGTAAATTCTTATTTCTCCTATGTTGTCTGAAGAAATATTAGGCTTTCCTAAAAAAATTGCAGTTATTTCGAATTTAAGTCTGGAACGAGGTATACTTAAATTTTCCAATTCGAAAAGAGTTCCGTTAAAGTTTCTCTTTCTGACTTTTTCCGCCTCAACAATAGTATTGGTAAAACCTCCGTTGGAAATTGTGCAAAATTCTCTGTTTGCAGAATTTACAGCTGTTGTGTTAAGTTTTACGTTTTGAGTTTCAGAGTTTATATTAAGTTGAAATTCGCTTGAAAATTCTCTGCCGTCATCGTTAACAACATAATCGCCTTCCGCTTCACCTGAGGGCAAGGTATAATTGGGCTTATCAATTACATTGTCCGGCGGTATATTATTATTTGTTTTATCGTCATCCGAATTGTTTTTACCGTTACAGCCGGAAATAAAAATAAAACACATTATAAAAACCAATAGCAACGAAATCAGCTTTTTTTTCATTGTAACCTCCTGATTTACTAAAATTATATTTTAATTAAAATTTTTTTAAATTTTTCCTTTTTTATCTCAAGTTTTAAAATACTGATTTTTGAATATTTTTCGATATTACACAATACTAAATTAAGTAGTACAACATAAAAATCAATAACTTTCAAACTGTCGATAATCTATTATTCTAATTTATAGCAAATTAACATTTTTTTAAGAATGCAACAAATATACATTTTTTATAATTAAAAATAATTTACAGGAGTTAAAAATAATTTCGCATTGAAATAAAAACTCCTGTAAATCTCATTTTTATGCCTCGCTTTGCGCAAGGTACTGTCTGTATAATTCGAAGAAGGTATATGGATCTACAATTTCGGCATTCAGTTCCTCTTTATATGTTTCCAACCGTTTTGCTAAATTGGATATACTCGAAGGGCTTGTCAAAACTGCACGCAATGCAACGAAATTCGGTTCATTGTTATTTAAAAGTTTTAGTTTACCTCTTATCGTTGCGGCAGTAGTCCAAGTATCGATTTCAGAATGTGCTGCAGAAGCTTGAGTATGAATTACACCTACCCCGTCTTCTCTTATTCCTTCTCCCGTTACGAGAGGATCGTTATAATAATTAACGTCGGAAACGCAAATTCCCATAGGATACGATTTTGCCAAAGCATTTACCATACGCTCGGATTTAATGTCTCCTATAAAAAATCCCATAATATCTATACCGTAATTTTTAAAAATGTTAGCTGCATATTCCGTAGCCGATTCCACATCCCCTATAAGACCGGACGGACGGAATTCCGATTCCATATAAGAGTAATTGCCGTAAGCAAAACCGTTATTGCCCGATACCCAATATACGTTTTCACGTTTTTCTTCGGGCATTTCCGACAATAATTCGAAATAATAATTATACGCCGTGGGAATTCTCTCCAAGGCACCTAAATTGAGTGCAAATGATACGGGAACATCGCCCAAACCGTTATCCTTTGTAAAGAACTGTAACATATAGTTGTTAACCCAGCTTACGGCATCGAAATCTCCCATATATACATAAATATAATTTTTATTTTCCAATTCTGCAGTTTTATATCTCTCAGTATTACCCGTTTGGTAAACATTTTCGTTAACTGTATCGGTACTATAAACGGAAACGTTGGACAAACCGGTATCGTCGACTATTTTATATGCATTATAATATCCGTAAAGTATTGCAAAAGCATTTTCTGCCTTAACGTCCGCATACGCCAAATCATAATTGGGATAACGATAATGTTCGGCATATTTATATTGGAAAGGAACATATCCGTCAACTCTTATAGGTGCACCGTCGGAATTCAAATTGCAGTATTTCAATATTCTGTTAAAAGTAATAAAATCGGTACTTACTTCAGCATAAGGATCTAAATCTTCCACAAATTTTAAAGGCTGGTTGGGATCATCGTTAGGTGCAT
>CASEPJ010000050.1 GCA_949289715.1 uncultured Clostridia bacterium | reverse complement strand
TTCTAAAACTTTCGATACGTAAGCATTCATATTTGCATCTCCTATTAATTATAAATTTAAATATTATTTTATAACTTTTTGATGATTTTGGCAAATACTTTAATAAAAAATATAAAAAAATAAATTTTAAAAAAAATTAAAACGATGAAATAAAGATAAAAACAAAAAATGCCTTTTTGACAAGGCTTAATTATTTATTCCTGCGGTTCATAACGAGTTCGAAGGGAATTTGGGAAATAATATCGGAAAGTGCGGCAGAAGCATTTTTAACGGCAGTAATAAAATTTTCGTCATTTACGTCGATATTGCTCAAAACGTATTGATATAATTCCATATTTTCAGGTTTGGGACCTATGCCTATGCGTATTCTCGCAAAATTATCGTCACCTAAATTTTCCACGATATTACGCATCCCGTTATGCGTACCCGGTCCTCCGCTTTTTCTTATTCTTACGACACCTTTTTTTAAATCTATGTCGTCATAAACAACGGTAAGCTCGCCGACGGTGGCATTATAATGTTTTAAAAGTTCCTTAACGCTTTCTCCGCTGAGATTCATAAACGTCAAAGGCTTGGCAATAACTACTTTTTCACCTTTAAACTGGAATTCCGAACATAAAGCTCTGCATATTCTTTTATCGAATTCTTTGTTTAATTTTTCGGCAAGCAAATCAACTGCCATAAATCCCACGTTGTGGTAGGTCATTAAATATTTACTTTCGTAATTTCCTAATCCAACGATTAAATGCATGCTGTCTCCTTTGTCGTATTTATAAAAAAATTCTGATTTTAAAAATTACGCTTTATAATATTTTATAATTATCAATTGACAATAAATTATTTTAACTTGATATATCGTTAAAAAATTTTTTTTCAATAATCGGTAATGCTCTTAATTCAAATAATAACTTTCGATTTACTTAAACGAATTAATTTTTTTAATATTCAATATTTAATATAGTTTATATTATTGGCAAATTTATGTCAATTGTTTTTAGTATGCGCTAAATACTTAAATCAAAAGATTACCATATTTTAAATAAAAAAATATTTTACAGTTAAAAAATAAATAAAAAAATTACCCGATGCAGGTAATTTTAATTTTTATTATCCTCTATAAATAAATGACAATTTTTATAATTTAATTTTATTTTTTGTAAAATCTTTTAGGTGAAAAATAATTTTAAGTATTTGTAGATATTAATAAAATCCGATTGTTAGCGTATATTTTAACGGAAAAACTAAATTATAATGATCTTGTTTGCTTATTTTAATATTGATTTTTGTTAAGAAAAATCCGCCGGGAACACACCTTCTTCAATCATCAGATATTTTAAGGCTCCCGCAAAAATATAATAACTCAATTTGGTTTGGTATTCGTCGGTTTTCAACAGAGCTTCCTCCTGAGGACAGGATAAAAATCCGCATTCGACTATTACCGAAGGTATTTCGCTACATTTAACCATATAATAATCGCCCGATTTTTCCACTCTTTTCTTATCGCTTACATTATCGTTTAACTGCCCTTGTATATAATTTGCCAATATCTTACCTTTTTCGTTTTGAGAATCGTAAAAGACCTGAGCGCCTTTTGTGCTGGGTGAACTGTGTTTGTTCATGTGTATTGAAATTACGATAAGCGGATTTGCCTGTTCTATAATCTCTTTTCTCTTCTGCATATCCCTTTTTTTGAACCCGCTAGAATAAATACCGTACAGTCCTTCTTTGTTTTCTCTGGTCATAACTACGGCAAAACCTCTTTGTTCAAATTGGATTTTAAGTTTTTTTGCAACATCCAAATTTATTTCCGCTTCTTTGGTTCCGCTAGCACCCACTACTCCACCGTCTATGCCGCCGTGTCCCGCATCGATGACGACCGTAACACCCGATTCAATAACGCCTCCCGAAACTTTAACGGCGGTAAAAACAATCGTTGCACAAAAGAACAATATACACGCTAAAATTATACACATCCATTTTTTGCTTATTATAATCATTTATTCAATATTCCCCCGAAATTACACTTTTTTTGTCGAAAAATGACAATATTTATACAAAAACAATTGAAAATCGATAAGTATTCCACTTATCCACATACTTTTCCACAACTTTGAAAGTTTTACACATTGTTTTGGGTGTTGTTCTCAATATCGCAATATTTTTTTACATATTCGTTTAAGTTAATATATTTTTCAAAGGAACAAGCTAGTTCGTAAACGGTTGCCCGCTTAAATAAGTTATTGTCATAATAATTTTTTAAAGCATTTATAAAATTATCTTTTCCAATGGTATTATAAATTTCTGTAAACATCAACATAGCATTCGTATAACAGGAAAAAGAATAATCGAAACTGTTTTTATACTCGTTTAAGGGACGTCTGAAATCAAACGAACATTCGTTATAATATTTTTCGGCAAGTTTTCGATATGCATCCAAATTCAATTTTGCATTGTATGTTATATTCTCCATACTGTTGCCGTATTCGTTATTTACTTCGAAAAAATACGCTGTGGAAAATTCCGTCAGTCCTTCATCCAAAAAAGCCTCGGTTATCTGGTTATTGCCAACCATGTTGTACCACCACTGATGGGCTGTTTCATGTACTATTACATATTGCAAATCTTCGCTGCATAGCGTATCGGTTACGGTAACCATTCCGCCATATTCCATTCCGCCCTGCGAAAAACCCGTTTGAGCGACGGTAAAAGAAGGGTAACGGTATTTACCGAAAATTTCAAAGGTATCCAAAGCTTTTACGGCAGTGGACAAACTGAGCTTTGGATCGCTGTCGTTATAGTAATAATATGAAACGTTATATTTTCCGTTGTCTACTATTTTTTTATAATGCTTTGAAAAAGCAAGTGAAAAATCCCTTATGTTTTCCAAATAATATTCTGCATGGTTGCCGGCTTCGTTTGTTATGTACCGCACTTCGCCTGACCCCGCTATTACATATTCTTTGGGGCAATCTATAAAAACTCTGTAATCTGCCGATTCTCCGCAAAAAGGATCTCCGTAGGCTAAATAAGGCGATATATCCCACCCGTTTTCGTCATATGCACATAAAACGGGATACCAATTCCCCAAATTAATTGAATATTCAGCCATTCCGAAACGGTGTCTGATTGCCGGTAATGTCAGTTCGAAAACTATATCGATAGAAGTGCTCTCATTAGGATATATTTCGTTTATTGCAACGGTTAAAATATCGTTATCCAAACCATCTGTCAAAAAACTCAAAGGAGTATCGTCGTTACTAACTTCTTTTATATCTATTCCTCCGAATATAATACCTTTATCGGTATTTAAAAATTCAGATATGTCCGCCGCCGGAAATTTGGCATCTTCTCTGAATGCATTAGGATATAAATGGAATTTCAATAAACTTTGAGGCATATCGGTATTATTTAAATAATTGAATTGCATATTACAATATACTTTGCCATTTTCGCTATCCAAACGTGCCTCTATTTCATAATAATTGTTTTGAGATATTTCTTTTGAACACGAACAAAATGCAAACAAACATAAAAGAACGATTATAATTGTAAATAAAATTAATACTTTTCTTTTCAATTTTTTAATTCCTCTTTCTTAATATATTAATTTCTTTTTTTTAATATAATAAATTATATGTAAATAATTTTTTTAATAGAATATTATTGGCACAGTATATAAGCCAAAAAGTAAAAAGGATTGATAATACTAAAAAAATTAATTCAAAAAAACATTAAAAAACCAAATTAAGAAAAAAAAGACTTTTTTTAAAAAAGTCTTTTTAATAATTTCATGGTGAATTATACTATTAAGTGCAACAGTAGAAGAAAAAAAAGAGTTCATACAAATCTGTGGTAAAATAG
>CASEPJ010000049.1 GCA_949289715.1 uncultured Clostridia bacterium | reverse complement strand
TCAAATTATACCTATTAAAGTTAACTCTTCCGGCGTATTACCTATAATTTTTGCTTTCTCACTGTTGGCATTTCCGCAGCTAATTGCATCTTTTTGGCCTAACGGTAAATTTTATGCTTTTTGGGCGCAATGGTTTGGTACAGGTACTGTAATTTATTATATCGTATCTGTCGTGCTGATTATTTTATTTGCATTTTTCTATGCTTCCATTCAATTTAAGCCCGATGAGATTTCTAAAAGCATTCAATCGCAAGGCGGTTCTATACCCGGTATAAGACAGGGTAAACCCACTACCGATTATCTGTCGAGAATTAATAATAGATTGACATTGTTTGGAGCTATTTTCCTTGCATTCGTAGCTACCGTGCCTACTTTCCTGTTTATATTGATTGCAGGAAGTTCCGGACTTTCAAATGCGTTTACGGCAACAGGATTATTGATTGTAGTTTCCGTTGCTATGGAAATAAATACCGCTTTAGAAACACAGTTAACAATGAGAAACTATAAAGGTTTCCTTAAAAATATGAAATAACAGGTGAAATAATGAATATTATTCTACTTGGTGCACCAGGTGCCGGAAAAGGCACCCAAGCTGTGCGGATTGCTGAAAAATACAAAATACCGCATATATCCACAGGAGATATTTTCCGTAAAAACATAAAGGAAGGAACTCTTGTAGGATTAAAAGCGAAGAGCTATATCGATAAAGGGCAGCTTGTGCCCGACGAAGTTGTTGTGGAAATAGTGGAAAATCGTTTGAAAGAGGCTGACTGTAAAGCAGGATATCTCTTAGACGGATTCCCCAGAACACTTGCTCAAGCGGAGGCTCTTTCCAAAATAACAAAAATTGATGCCGTAATTAATCTTGATATCGATTTAAAAAAATTGGCGGATAGATTGACCGGCAGAAGAATTTGCAGAGATTGCGGAGAATCTTATCATATATCTACTTATTCTGATAAAGCTTGCAAAAAATGCGGCGGAGAAATTTATCAAAGAGATGACGATAATATAGCAACTGTAAATTCAAGACTTCAGGTTTATGAAAACCAAACGAAACCTTTGATAGAATACTATTCCTCTAAAAATTTGCTTAAAAATATCGACGGAGGACAGGATATAGATAAGGTTTTCGAAGATATTGTAAATATTTTATGATAACCGTTAAATCCAACGAAGAACTTTCAATTATGAGAAAGGCCGGTAAAATTACCGGAGACGTATTAAAATTACTCGAAGAAAATATAAAACCCGGTATATCAACCAAAGATTTGGACCGTATTGCCGAAAAATATATAAGAAGTCATAATGCTTTTCCTTCTTTTAAAGGATACAGGGGATATCCTGCAACATTATGTGTTTCGATAGACGATGAGGTGGTACACGGAATTCCCAACGATAAAAGGTATATAGAAGAAGGTTCTATAGTTTCTATTGACGTGGGTGCGTTTTTCAACGGTTTTCACGGAGATGCTGCGAGAACTTTTGCCGTCGGTAAAATTTCTGCAGAGAAAGCAAAACTAATCGAAGTTACAAAACAAAGTTTTTTCGAAGGAATTAAATATGCTAAAACGGGTAACAGAATAGGAGATATTGCGTCAGCTATTCAACAATATTGCGAAAGTTTCGGCTTTTCGGTAGTACGGGCACTTACTGGGCATGGAATAGGTAAGGCAATGCACGAAGATCCTGAAGTACCGAATTTCGGAAAACCCGGGCACGGAATACGTTTGAGTGCTAATATGACTTTAGCGGTAGAACCGATGATAAATATGGGAAAATTCGATGTTGAATTTTTATCGGACGGATGGACGGTGAGAACAAAAGACAGACTTCCCTCCGCTCATTATGAAAACACCATTGTAATAACCGATGGTGAAGCGGAAATTTTGACTTTGTGAGGTTTATATGCATAGTGTTCAAACTGCTATAGGAATGGTTGTAAAAGCAACCGCCGGCAGGGATAAAGATAAATATTTCGTGGTTGTAAAAGTCGACGGCCCTTATGTTTGGCTTGTTGACGGAAAAACGAGGAGACTTATTGCTCCCAAAAAGAAAAAAGTTATCCATATTGAATTGACCGGCGATATTTTATCGGGGATAGCAAATAAAATTTGCGAGAACAAGCAGATTTTCGATTCTGAAATTAAAAGTGCTTTAAGAAATTACAACGAATCCAACGGAGGTACTATTTAAGTGTCGAAAGAAGATGTAATAGAAGTTTCCGGCGAAGTTGTCGAAGTATTGAGAAACGCCAACTTTAAAGTCAAATTGCCCAACGGCCATATAATTGACGCTTATATTTCGGGTAAATTGAGAATGAATTATATTAAAATTCTCGAAGGCGATAAAGTTACTATAGAATTGAGCCCTTATGATTTATCTAAGGGAAGGATTATCTGGCGCGGTAAGAATTAATCCACGCTCAATAAATTTTAAAAGGAACAAGGTGATTTATATGAAAGTTAGACCGTCTGTTAAACCTATGTGCGACAAATGCAGAGTAATTAAAAGAAACGGAAAAGTTATGATTATCTGCAGTAAATATAAGAAACATAAACAAAAACAAGGTTAATTAAACGCTTGTTTTTCGTGCGTTTACGGTTTTTGCCGTAAAAATGAATATAACTGTAAAGGGGCGGCTGGTTGTCTATCATTCCTTTAAAGGCAACCCCCTATATACGTTTATTATAAATTTTATTCTAATAAAAAATTATACGGAGGTATATTTTCGTGGCGCGTATAGCTGGTGTTGATTTACCAAAAGAAAAGCGTGTTGAAATAGGTATTACTTATATTTTCGGTATAGGCAGACCTACGGCAAATAAAATTTTGCAAGAAACAGGGATTAATCCCGATACACGTGTTAAAGATTTGACCGAAGCCGAAGTCGGTTTGTTGAGAGATTATATCGACAAACACTTACATGTTGAGGGGGATCTTAAACGTGAGTATTCATTGAATATAAAAAGATTGATGGAAATAGGCTGTTACAGAGGCGTTCGTCATAGAAAAGGTTTGCCCGTAAGAGGACAATCCACAAAAAGCAACGCTCGTACCAGAAAAGGTCCTAAACGTACTGTTGGCAGAGCCAAAAAAGCTAAATAAGGAGATAGGGTATCATGGCAGTTTCTAAAAAAGTTACGAGAAAAAAGAAAGTTACCAAAAAAATTGATAAGGGTATTGTCCATATCAATGCATCCTTTAACAATACACTTGTTACCGTTACGGATGTGGACGGAAATGCTATTTCTCAGTCCAGCGCAGGTGCATTAGGCTTTAAAGGTTCGAGGAAAAGCACTCCTTTTGCCGCAGCTAGTGCTGCTGAAACCGCAGCCAGAGCGGCTAAAGAACAAGGTGTTAGCTCGGTTGAAGTTTATATAAAAGGACCGGGTGCAGGCAGAGAAGCGGCAATCAGAGCATTGGCCACTGCGGAATTGGATGTTTCTTTAATTAGAGACGTTTCTCCCATTCCTCATAACGGATGCAGACCGCCCAAACGCAGAAGGATTTAACGGAGGGTATTTATAATGGCTAAATATACAGGTTCAGTTTGCCGTATCTGCAGAAGAGAAGGCGCTAAATTATTTTTAAAGGGCGACAGATGTATGTCTCCCAAATGTGCACTTGTGAAAAGGGCAAAAGCTCCGGGACAGCACGGTGCCATGAGAAAGAAAAATTCCGAATACGGAATTCAGTTGAGAGAAAAACAAAAGGTCAAAAAGACTTACGGACTTTTGGAAAAACAGTTTGTTAAATATTATGAAAAGGCAGAAAGCATGAAAGGACCTACCGGTGAAAATATGCTCATTCTTCTCGAAAGAAGATTGGACAATGTAATTTACCGTATGGGAATCGGTTCTTCTCGTGCACAGGCTCGTCAAATGGTAAATCACGGTCTTATAACGGTTGACGGAAAAAGAATTAATATACCTTCTTATCTCGTAAAAGCCGGTGATGTTATTGCAATAAAAGACAATAAAAAAGACAAAGCTTGTTTTGCTGAAATAAAAGGCGCAAACGGTGTTCTTCCCAAATGGCTTGATTTTAATTTTGAAACCTTCGAAGGTAAAATATTGGAACTTCCCAAGAGAGAGGATGTCGATTTGGAAATTCAAGAACGCTTGATAGTAGAGTTGTATTCAAGATAAGTCTTTTAGAAAGTGAAAATTTAAAGGAGGATATTTTCTGTGATAGAAATAGAAAAACCCAGAATAATGGTGGAGGAATCGGAAGATTATTCCTTTGCGAAAGTCGTAGTAGAACCTCTCGAACGAGGTTTCGGAACGACTCTCGGAAATTCTTTAAGAAGAATCCTGCTTTCGGCTTTACCCGGTGCCGCCGTTACGGGAATACGTATCGACGGAGTTCAGCATGAATTTTCAACCATTCCCTTTGTAAGGGAGGATGTTGCCGAAATTATATTAAATATAAAAGGATTGGCTCTTAAAACTAATGATACCGAAAACGATTTTTCCAAAGTTTTGAGATTGGAAAAAACCGGTTACGGAGAGGTTTACGCAAGAGATATTATCACTGACAGCGAAGTTGAAATTCTTAATCCCGACCACTATTTATGTACTGTTGAAGAAGGCGGCGTTCTGTTAATGGAATTAACGGTTGGCAGAGGCAGAGGATATGTTCCCTCCGATAAAAATAAAGACCCGAAACAACCTATCGGCTATATTGCGGTTGATTCTATATTTACGCCTGTCAGCAGAGTTAACTATTCGGTTACCAGCACTCGTGTTGGTCAAAATATCGATTACGATAAATTAACTCTCGAAGTTCAAACAAACAGGGCATTTAAAGCGGTTGATATTATAAGTCTTGCAGCCAAAATTATGGAAGATCATATTAAATTGTTTGTAGATTTATCGGAAAGCATTGCGGGGATGGATATACTCATCAGCCGTGACGATAACAAACAACAAAAGATTTTGGAAATGAGCATTGACGATATGGACCTTTCTCAAAGGTCTTATAATTGCTTGAAGAGAGCGGGTATCCATACCGTTGACGATTTAGTTAAAAAATCGGAAGACGATATGTTAAGAGTAAGAAATCTGGGACGCAAGTCGCTGGATGAAATTATCGCTAAGTTAAATTCATACGGTCTTGGTCTTAAAACAAGAGAAGATTAGTTCAGGAGGCTTTTAAAATGGCAAAGCAAAGAAAGTTGGGCAAACCTACCGACCAAAGAAGCGCAATGCTCAAAAATCAGGTTAGCAACCTTTTTTGGTACGGAGAAATAAAAACGACTCTGGAGAAAGCAAAAGCTGTTCAGAGAATAGCCGAAAAACTTTTAACGGTCGCTATAAAATCATATGACGACGAAGTTACGGTTGTTAAATCAAAACAAAACGAAAAAGGATTGAAGGAACAGGAAAAAGTTATTAACGACGGTCCTAAAAAACTTGCCGCAAGAAGAAAATTGATGGCAAACCTTTACGATTTCCAATATGACATCGATCCTAATGTATTGAAAAAAGATTACAAAAAAGACGGTCAGCATCCTTTAATCGAAAAGATTTTCCGTGAATATGCTCCCAAATATGCTAAACGTATACAAGATAAAGGCATAGGCGGAGGATATACACGAGTTTTGAAACTCGGCTTCAGAAAAGGCGACAGTGCGGAAATGGCTGTTATTAAATTTGTAGATTAATTGTCAGTTTAATCCTCTTGATTTTTTTCAAGAGGATTTTAATTCGTGTTAAAACACGTTGTAGTGCGAATTGTTTTCGCAATAATAATAGTTATTCATAATATGAGAATTAATAAATATCTTGCAGAATGCGGAATTGCCTCCAGAAGGGCAAGCGAGCAAATAATTTTGGACGGCAGAGTCAAAATAAACGGTAAAATCGTTGTTCAACTGGCAACGGAAGTGAAAGATAGCGATGTAGTTACTTTAGACGGTAAAAAGATAAATCCTGTCGAAGATAAAGTTTATATTATGTTGCATAAACCCAAAGGCTACGTTTGTACCGTAAGCGACGAACTTGGCAGAAAAACGGTAATGGATTTGTTAAATAGTTTGGACAAAAGGGTTTTTCCCGTGGGGAGATTGGATTTCGATACTGAAGGATTACTTCTTTTAACCAACGACGGAGATTTATCTAACCGTATAACGCACCCCAGAAACGAAATAACAAAGACTTATGTCGCAAAAATCGAGGGAGAAATTTCGCAAGACGATTTGGCAAAATTGAGAAAAGGCATTATAATCGATGGAAGAAAAACAAACAGAGCCAAAGTGGTTTTGGTTGAATTTAAAGATAATATCAGCAGAATCCGCATTACGATTTCCGAAGGGAGAAATAGACAGGTCAGAAGAATGTTTGAGGCTGTCGGTAAAGAAGTGATTTTTCTTAAAAGAGAGCGCATAGGCGATTTGAAACTCGGAG
>CASEPJ010000048.1 GCA_949289715.1 uncultured Clostridia bacterium | reverse complement strand
TTATAAAAAAAATTTATTTTTTAAGTAATTAATACTAACAATTTTTAATTAATTACTTCAAAAATTATAAAAAAAAGACCGTCATATAACGGTCTTTTTTATTAATATTAAAATTATTTAGACTGCCTGTGTCTGTACCATTGCATCGTGACATTGAGCAACCAACGTCGCTACAGGAGTATTGGTCTTTAACAAGTCATTCATAAAGGTATTGAATTTTTCCCAGAAATCGGTGTAGTTTTTATCAACGTCTGTAGGAAGTCCGCCTGAATAATTATCTTCTTTCAAAGCATCGAGGTGAACTTTAGCAACAGTAGCGGTTGCAGCAACTTCAGGATCGGGATCGGTAGTAAGACCATCAAGTACTGTAGATATAGTAGGAATACGAGCTTCGTGTACCCACCAACCTTTCTGAACTTCAGGAGAGAGACAAGATTCTATAAATGCTGTTGCAGCGTCAATGTTTTTACAGTCTCTTGTTATAGAAAGGTTAACCTGACCTACTGCAACATTGGAACGTCCGCCGGTATAACCTTCATATTTGAATTCTCCGTCAGGAGTGGGAAGAACATAGTGAGGATAGTCGTTTATATCACCTGCAGCAAGGTCAATACTGTAACCTGCAGCATTGTTACCCCAAGCGGTATAGAAAGAAGTTTCATCGGTAAACGACCACTGAGAAGAAGAAGTAGCAAGCTGAGCAGATCCGTTAGCCGTAGCATTACCTAAAAGCTGTCTTACAAATTCAAAAGTTTTAATATTGGCTTCACTATTAAATATAACGTTACCGTTACCGTCGGTAAATCCGCCACCGTTTTGTCTCATGAACTGAAGCATACGGAAAGCACCTGCAACACCGGGAGCCGTATTAATAATTGTTCCGCCTACCGTTGCATCACCAGATTTTTGAGTGAGCTGACGAGAAGCTTCAAGTAATTCCGACCAAGTTTTAGGAATCCAAGTTGTACCTGTATCGGGATCAGTGATATTATTGGTCTGCAATAATGCGGTGTTAACGTTTAATGCCATATTACCGGTCCAAACCGGTACACCGTAAAGTTCTTTCGTGCCATCGCCGTTGCCATCATACAAAACATCACCCAAAGCTTGAGGTAATAATAAATTTGTATATGTGGGATTTAACGGAACTTCAACAAACACACCGAGTTTAGCAAGTCTTATAACGTCATATTCAGACGAAATAATATCGGGCAACGTTCCGGTAGAAGCAGCATTCATGATAGCTTGAATCAAAGTATCTCCCCATGCTCTAGCCAAAAATCTCAAATTAATTTGAGGATATTTTGTTTTGAAATCGTCAACAATTGCTTTCATCGTCAAAGCTGCTTTGTTTTCAGGATTTTCTCTTAAAGCGGTTGCATAATTTTCAACCATAGGAGAAGTAATCCAGATAGTCAAAGTACCTGTCTGTTCTGTTATATCAGGTGGAACGACACCTCCTCCACCGCCTAAATCTGCTCCGCATTCGTCACAGAAACCGTCGTTGTTTGAATCTACATGCTTATGCCCGGAATCATTATTATTCGTACAACCGGCAAAAACCGAGAAACAGAACAACAGTGCAAGTGTTATAATCAACACTTTTTTCCATAATTTCATAATTTTACCTCCAAAAATTTCAATAAATTTAATATATTTCTATTGAATCAAAATTTGAATCAATAAATTACATAATAATTACGATTTAATAGTTCCCATAGTAAGACCGGATATAAACATATCCTGGAATGCAATATAGATTATAATTGGCGGCAATAAGAACATAAACGACAAACCGAAAATTTTAGGATATTCCGGCGGTGTTCCGTCCTTTCTCTGCAAGCCTAAAGCATTCAATTCCTGCGTTATCGTATAACCGATAGTCCAAGCTTTTTCATTTTGGTCAAGATAGAACAAACAAGTTGAATAATCGTTCCACTGTCCTATAAAAGTATTTATAATATTCATACCGATTAGAGGCAACAGCATAGGGAAATAAACTTTGAAAACCGTTCCAAAAAAGCCGGCGCCGTCGATTTCCGCAGCTTCTTTATATTCGTTTCCTAAACCCTTCAAGCCCTGCATATACAGGAATATACCGCCTATACCTACAAGACCTTGAACAAAGTGCATTGCAATATTCTGATAAAAACCGGTTCCGCCCTGACCGAAAATATTGTTTCCGCCTACGAGAGGAAATCTTACGTTCCAAACAAATCCGGGCACTACCGTTGCTATACCGGGAATCATCATGGAAGCCATAAAGAAATAGAAAATAAACGTTTTGCCCCAGAATTGAGTTTTTTGGAATATATAACCACCTACCACGTTAGTAAAAGTAGTAATTACAACATACCAAACAACTTTAGCAATCGTTAATCCGATTGAATACCAAACATTGGACCTGGAGAAGATATACAACATAGATTTAAAACGCCAAGCGCCTAAATCCTGCGGTAAAGGCAGAAATACGAGATTTTCGTATTCGTTTGCGGTAATAAGCGCTCCGAACATTTGGAACAGGAAGGGATAAAGCATTATTACTCCGCCCAAAATCATTACTATGTATGCAAAAATTACGCTTCCTTTCGAATATCTCATTAATCCGCCCTCCCCGAAATACGCAAGTTAGTAAGTCTGAAGTTGATTATGGTCAATATCATAACCATAAACAGGAGGACAACCGACAATGCCGCACCAAAGCCCATATTAAAGTTTTTGAAACATTGGTTATATATAAGGAACATTATAACTTCGGTAGTTTGGTTAGGACCGCCGTTCGAAATAAGCTGAACGGTTTCAAATGTTCCCCACATTCCTATACAGCTTGTTATGAAAACATAGCTTGTCATAGGCTTAATCATAGGAATGGTTATATACCACATTTTCTGATATTTATTAACTCCGTCCACTGCCGCAGCTTCGTAAAGCTCTACAGGAACACCGTTTAAACCCGCCATAAAATAAAGACAGGTTCCGCCAAGTCCTTTCCATATACCTATAACGATAATCCAGAAAAACATCCAGAACGTACTGTCAGTCCATATAATTGCTTCAAATCCGAATTTTTCCAATAAAATATTGAAAATTCCGTATGTAGGATTCAAAAAGAGCGAGAATATCTGAGAGATAACCGCCATAGAACATACTGTCGGCAAATACCAAATGGTTCTGAACAAATACATACCTCTGATTTTCATTACAAAAATCTGAGCTATAAGGAAACCAAGTACCATACCTACGACCAACTGGATAATACCCATTAAAGCCGTATTCCAAATCAATTTCAAATATTCAGGTTGAAAAACCTTTCTAAACTGCTCTATCCCTACAAAATTTATACCTTCCAAGGTAAAAATATTACCGTTAACACCGTTCCAGTCCGTCCAACACAATATGAACAGCAAAGCAATCGGAACAACAGAAAACAGAATATAATAAACCAACATAGGCGCAATAAATGTCCATGCGTTTCTATTTATGGTTTTTTGTCTGTTTGAGGTTTTGTTCAGTTTAGAGAAATCCATACCTTCCGGGTCTTTCTGGTTTTTAGTAGGCACCGGATTAATGGATATATTCCCTTGTGTCTGGTCCATCATAGTCCTCCATTCTATTCTTTTGCTAATTAACGCATTACAATTATATACTATCTACACAATTATGTCAACAAAAAATTTATAATTTTTATATAAAATATCTAATTGTAATTTGTTAAAGCAAGAGCCCTATAAAAACATTTAGCGTATTTAAAAATCATTTTATTTATACGCATTTACCCAAAATTTTATAGAATTTAACTTTACTTTATTTATTTACCTATATAACAAATCTATAAAATTTATTATTTGAAAATTTATAAAAAATTTTTAGTTTTTTTAATTGTCGTTACAAATTTTATAAATTGATTATAAGTTTATATTTCAACGGCATTTCAATATAATTATATTATTTATAATTTAGTTATAAATATGCGGATAACAAATTACAGCAAATTAACAGTTTCTTTAAATTAAAAACTATTTAAGACTATATTTAATAATATTCTTACATTTTACAGTATTTGCATTTTTTTGCCTATCAAACATAATTTGAATTATTGCGACAAGAAAATTATGTAATAATTGATTGTTAAATTAAATCCATTTACTTATAAATTTCGAAATTTATAATTAAGCCTTAGTTAATTGTATGATTTTATAAATATTAAATGTTAGTTTTTCATTAAACTTTTACCCGAAAAATATTTTTTCAATAGGTTTAAATATTTAGCAATATTAACATAGCATAATCTTTTTATATACTCAATTACAATTTCATCTTTTTGTGTTACAAATTTAAATATTTTAATAAATTTATTTTGCAGTTTTTTTATCTTATTATTATGAATTTTCGTCTTTGCAGTTTTACTTTTTAAAAAAATATTGTTTATTAATCTTATTTATCGACGAATTTTATAAATATTTAAATTTTAGCAATATTGATATTTAAAACTGTATTATATTATTTAATATTAAATCGGAATGAATATGCGCAGTTTTAATGGGAATTAAAATAAATTCTTAATTATTAATCTAAAAGTTAATTTAGCTTTAATTTAAAATTCGACTTATTTTAATTCTCTTCTAAACCGAGCAAATATTTGCCGATTAAAAAGAGAATTAATTAAAATTAAAAGTTATGTCAAATTTATTATAGTCAATCCGCTATCTAACCAAAGAAAAGCAGTTTAACCAAATAAAAATTTATTATTATCTAATATTTTATCATTTTAATCTAATATTTTGCTATTTTATTATTATTTTTATTATTATATAGATAATATAATATATATTAATAAATAATATCAATATAATAATATCTCAAATAATAATATCAAATATAATAATTAAAATTTTAAAGCAAGTATAATAACTAAATCGAAGATGAATGTTTATATATATTAAATTATTGCAAATTTAATATTGCTAATATTTTACGATTAAAATTTTTAATATTAATAATTATATTCTATTTTTTCACCTTTTTTAAAACTTTTTCTAATCCATGCGGCGTTATCGGAAGTTACAATATTATCTCCCTTATGGGAAAGAGCAAAAGGTCCGAATCTAACTTCTATATCATCAAATTCCTCTGCGCCTTTTGTAATCTCAACATAAGCGGTGCGGAAATATCTTTGTATTTTATATTTAAAATCGATGCGGACTGTTTTTTCTCCGTTAAATACAGGAAAATCTTTCACCTCAATGCCGTTCATATGCCAAGTTAGTTTGGGAGCGATAATTAAAGTTTTGCCTTTCGCAAATACTCCTACGGCAATTCTCAATGCCTTTAACACTTCCGTCTCCTGTACCAAATTGCCTTCATCTCCGGGATTGTTCATTACATTACATTCACCTTTGTTTAAAGCGCCGAAAGTATGGTCCAAACCTTTTTCGTAATTGGGATAGCAAAAACATTCGTGCATTACAAACGGAGAAAGTTCGCCGTCGGAAAGAACTTGCATAACGTTACCGTCATATCCTAATCTGGCAATACCTTCAAGACATTTGGAATAGCAATTAACGTCATCGAAATATAAGGCGCTTTGGGTGAAAAAGCCCTGCCCGTAACCGCACATCGTATCGTCATGTCTTCCTCCTATTCCTCTCCAGGAAGTATTGGATACAAACCCGTATTTTCTGAAAAATTCTCCTTTGCTCATATTATATTTTAAATATTTATAACTGTTATAATTAATATCATAGAATTCATCGAGAGGTTTATAATCTTCTTCAGAAATAAAAGGAATAATTCTCGTGGAAGCACTGAAATCCGCTGTTACGCCGGCAAAATCTACATTATCGTAGGCCTTCATATTTCTGCTGTCTATGCCGTTGAACCAACAGTTTTTTTCAACTTTCGAAAAAATGCCGTCGCTTATCAGATTTTTCAGTCCGTCATTTAATTTTTCAATCGATTTATTCAAATCTTCAAATTTAAAGTTATGAAAATCCGCCATTTCGCTAATTGCTTTCAATGCCAATAACATTCCGTAATTGCCATAAATACCGTAAACGCCGTATAACACATCCGGATTCCCCGATAATTCCGAAATGGATTCAACAAGTCCGCCGCATTTTGAATTTAATATATCAAAACAGTATTTTTTTACAACAGGCTCCAGCTTTTTTAAATAATATTCTCCGTTTTTCTTTCCGTTATATCTCCATGCCTGATAAATAGAAAGCATAATCAAAAAGTTTCCGTCGACTTCTTTTTCCAAAATGGGATTTTGTAAATGTATTTCTCTGCTCCAATGGTCTTTATAAGTAATATGATTTAAAAAATATTCGACAACGTCCGAAGCTTCTTTCACAAAACCTTGTCTTATCAATTCCAAAACGCCCCTGCCGCAATCTCTTGCCCACATTTGATTATAATAGCAAGTCCCCTCGTGCTGATATGTAGATGTATGAAGAAATCCTTTTTCATATTCTTTGGAAGCACCGTCATCGTATTTTGCCACAAGGTCATTTAAAGTTTCCGCATAAATATTACTTAAAGTTTCCGCAAATTCTCCTCCCTTAAACCTAACTTTAGGAAAAATTCTAATGTTTTTTTCTTTACTCATATTTTCTCCTTTACGCATTGTTGATTTTTTATTTTTTGTTAATCAATTATTAATTTTTATAATCTCATTAAGAAATATCGAATATTTTAAAGCAATTTTAAAATTAAAATACTTTATTAAATAAACATAAAAACTTTTCAATCCATTGAAAATATTTCATAGCTTCTTGCAACTTAATTTTTAAAGCCAATCGATTAATCTCAATATATTAATTTATATTTTACTAATACCCTCTGAATTTTTAGATTTTATATGACATTTATATTTTGAATCTTCATTAACCGAATTTTTAAATTTTAAATTTTTAATTATAAAATTAAAATAAAAAATTTAATTAAAAATTACATTCGGAAATTATAAACATTTATATTTAATAAATTTTTGTAATTAAATTATAAATGACATATGTTAAATTATAAACATATGTCTATTATTTTTTATTTTTCATTAAAAACAGAAACAATTTTACATATTACTAATTCATTTTATTTACTATTCTTTGAGCCATAACCAAACCGTAATATATTCCTTTTTGTTTCATTAATTCTTTATGAGAACCCTTTTCTTTAATCTGACCGTTTTCTATTACTACCAATTCATCGGCACTACGCAAAGTCGAAAGTCTGTGTGCAATTGCCAAAGTAGTTCGACCTTTAATCAAACGGTTAAGCGCTTCATGTATAATTTTTTCCGTTTCGGTATCTAAAGCACTGGTTGCTTCGTCAAGAATGAGTATGGTAGGATCTTTAAGTATAGCTCGTGCAATTGCAACTCTCTGCCGTTCCCCTCCCGAAAGAGTATGTCCGTTTTCTCCTAAGACGGTATCGTATCCGTCGGGAAGTTTCATAATCGTTTCGTGTATATTGGCAAATTTTGCAGCCCTAATTACTTCGGTTACCGATGCATCCGGTTTGGAATATTTTATATTATCCATAATGCTTGACGCAAAAAGGAATGTATCCTGAAAAACAACGCCGCATTTGCTTCTTAACGACACGATATCATAATCGTTAAGGTCTATTCCGTCTATAAGCACCTTGCCCGTATCCGGTTTATATAATCCTAACAGGAGATTGATAAAAGTGGATTTGCCCGTTCCCGAAGGACCGACTATACCAACCATCTCCCCGGCATTAACCGTAACATTTACGTTCTTTAATATCGGTTCATAGGCATTGTAACCGAAAGTAACATTGCTGTACTCTATTTTTCCTTCAATTTCGTCGGCAGAAATACCGGTCTTCTTAACGAGATGTTCGTCTTCCAACAAATCTATAATTTTACTTAAGTTTGCTATAAAATCGGCATACGCTCTAGGCAATCCCACCCAAAACATAATCGGTCCGTAAATAAACGAAAGATATGTTATGAACTGTATCAGTTCGCCGGTATTTATGTTGTTTTCGGCATTTATAACAGATATTCCTCCAAATAACATTACCAAAATTTCGCCAATATAAACCAAAACTATAACTATAGGATAAAGTATGGACCAGAGTCTTTCGTTTCCGAAAGAAATATTTTTAATATCCGTACTTATTTTATCGAATTTATTTGTTTCATCCTTCTCTTTGCCGAAAACTTTAACTACTTTTATTCCTTTTAAAACGTCGTTTAAATATATATTTGATTTACTGTTCAATCTCCACTGCTTTCCAAAACGAGGATTAATAAATTTAAAATAACTTTTTAATATCAAAAATGCAAAAGGCAGAGGAATAAAAGCATAGAGAGTCAAAAGGGGATTAGATATAAGCATCGCCACCAAAACGCCCACAAACAGAAAAAACTGAATTACGATGTTATAAAGATTATCCGACAAAAAGCACCTGATAACTATAGAAGAACGCATAACCCGGTAAGTTAAGTCGCCTGCCGTCCTCTTATCTATTGCGGATAAGGTTAGATTGTGTACCTTTTCCATACACATATATCTTAATTTAGAATTCGCCTCTATCGAAACGTAATTGTTTCGCCTCATTCCTAAATATCTCAAAACCAAACTTAAAATAAAAAGTCCCAACATCAACAGGCATAAAGTCAAAGTTCCTTCTCTTTTGCCCGTCATTAAATTTTCGTTGACGAAAACTTTGTTTATGGAAGGAATAATTACCGTAATAAGACTGGAAAGTCCCATTAAAATTACGCCCGTTAAAAATTTCATCATTGTTTTATTACCCAATACTTTAAACAATTTAAGTAAAAGGGTAGTTTTTTTCATACATTTAAAACAAACCGAGCCGCTACCGTTTAACTGTGCTCCGCACTTTGGACAAATTCTGTCGTCTCTGTCTTCGCTTTCGTAAAAAGTACCTAACTTTAAATATGCGTTTGTAAGTTTAGCCAATTCGCCCATACGATTTATATGGTTATGAGTAAATCGGCAAAGGGAATGTTTAGTGAGATTTTCGTCCATTTCGGTTAAAAAAAGCTCTCCACACCCGAGATAATTGCTGACTTCCAAATTCATAATGTTATCCAACAAAAAACTTTTAATAAGTTTTCCGTTATGATAAATTTCCACATTGGTATTAGAAACGGCAACGTACCCCTCGCATTCCATATTATCCGCATCCAAATCATAAGGTATTATATAATTGTAATCCCCGATATCAAGTTTAGGATTTTCGGGAGTAAATTTTAATTTCATAATTTTCTCCTTAAACAAAAGGATTATAATTAATCTATCAGATTATATGAGGGAGCAGTTTCTTATACCCTCCGATTTTGAATAAATCTTCAATTAAAAAACGGTTGCCGTCTATATCCACTATTATAAATTTATCGTCGTGAATTCTGATAATACTTTTTGTAAGATCCGTGGAAACAAAAATCTTTTTTCCCGAATCGGTATTTATAGTAACGTATTGCAGACCGTATTTTTGTTTTACCGATATAACCGATTTAACAATGGGGCAAAAATAACGCATTTTTAAGTGTTTGTTTACTATCGCCCTTTGCGGAATGGAAAATTCGGACAACGCTTTAATCATTCCTATTTCTTTCAAATCGCTGTCTTTTACGCACAGATATTCATCGGGGGAAGAATAAGGCAAGGCTCTGACT
>CASEPJ010000047.1 GCA_949289715.1 uncultured Clostridia bacterium | reverse complement strand
CTGGGCTTGACGGAGCGACGGGCGCCACGGGTCCCACCGGAGCAACGGGAAGCGTTGAGCCCAATCCCTACAATTTATTCGTCCAAGCCAATGACCCTGCGGGAGGAGATGGTAGTCAGGCTATGCCCTTTCAAACTATAGAGCAAGCTCTGGCCATTGCACCCGGTGGAGCTACAGTAAATATTCTTAACGGAACCTACCCTGTTTCTCAACAAATCGGCGTAAATACTTTGGGAGTTACCTTAAAAGGCAGCGCAGGTTCTATTATTGAATTGCAAGCACCTGTTGTACCCTTTTTACTTAGCGGCGGAGATAATACCATAGACGGACTCACTATGACGAGCGATAATCCCTATCCCGTTGAGTTTATTCAGGTTGCCGGAAATAACAACAGAATTTTAAATTGTATTATTTACGGGCCTCAACAGTCAGGCGATTCTTCCACATGGGTAGTTAACAGAGGATTTGTTACGCAAGGCAATGCGACTAATCTGCTTGCCAAGGAAAACATAATATATTCTCTACGTCAAGCTGCTTATTTGAATCCTAACTCTACGGGTACCATTATGAACAATGTGGTATATAATACACGAGGTTTTGTAGTAGATCAGGCAACTTTTGTTTTTTCGGGGAATTCTTGGGGATTGCCTGCCAATGCCGTCGACATTGCATTGCTTCAAGGCACTTCACAAGGCGCACCTTATGATCCGCTTACCGATTTAGAAGCAAGTAACAGTAACGCTAATATAAGCGACCAGCGTTAAAACAATATAACTTTTAATAATCGTTTATAAATTTTTCGCCAATTAAGCCGTAGGATTATTTTATATTTACTCCATGTCCGACAAATTCCTGCGGCTTTATATTTTAAATTAAATAAAAAAATCGGTTAATCTAAATGCATTTTTTAATTTTGAAAATTATTTTTACTTATATAAATTACAGTAAAAATACTATTAATATTTCGTTTATATGTTGTTACTATAAAAATAAATTTTACAAAAAACAGCATTTATGTTACAATCAAAGCAATTTATTGTATACAGGGAGAAATTACAATGCATATATTTGATGTCATCGTCTGCGGAGGCGGCACAGCCGGCCTGTGTGCGGCTGCTACGGCAGCAAGAATGGGAGCCGAAGTAGCTATTTTGGAAGAAGACAATATAATCGGCGGTGCAGCTATAGATAATATGATAAATATGTTCTGCGGGGAACCCATACAAGGCATACAGCGAGAAATTGTAGAATTAATGAAAAAGATGAACCCCGATATGGAAAAAGCAAATGCCTTTTTCCCTGCCTCTTATCTTTTAGCATGGGAAAGCGTCTTAAAAGATTTACCCGTTAAAATTTTTACGTCGACCCACATCAATAAGGTTAACGTTTCAAATAATAAAATTGAAAGTGTTGCATTTAACAATCAAAAATTTTATTCAAAAACTTATATTGACGCAACAGGCAACGGAGATTTAGCTTATTTAGCGGGATGTCCTATGGCGTACGGCAGAGAATCGAAAAATCAATTTGAGGAAAGTTTTGCACCTCAAAACGCAGATAAAAAAGTTCAGCAGTGCACACTGATGTATTCGGTAAGAAGAAAACCCGATTGTAATCATCAAGAACCGGCTAACTGGGTATTTTATGACAATCAAAATTATTTGATATGGGGACCTACCGTTACCGTGGAAGACACCACAGATTCAAATCAACTGCAAACTGCATATAAAAAAGCTTTGAATATGTTACTGCAAGAAGTTGAAGAATGGCAAAAAAAAGGATTTTATGTTTTTCAAATCGCTCCAAAAATCGGCGTAAGAGAAAGCAGAAGGTTAATCGGAGATTATATATTAAACCAAAAAGATATTATGGATAAAAAAACATTTAATGACAGTATTGCGGTTGTAAATTATTCGATAGATCCGTGGGACCCCGACGGAAATCCTTTACATAAAGGAGAAAACGTCGAAACACCTTTCTATCAAATACCTTATCGAGCTTTGATTTCCAAAAATATATCGAATATTATCGTCGCAGGCAGATGTATTTCCGCCACGCATGTGGCAAATTCAAGTTGCAGAGTTATGCCAATAGCGGCAGTAACAGGTCATGCTGCGGGCGTTGCCGCAGCCATATCAAAAGGCAATTTTTTTGACGTAGATATAAAAAAACTCAGAAATCTTTTAACCGAACAAAATGTAAAGGTCGATTTTTAGTAATTTTAACGAAAGATAAATAAATATAAATAAATTAAGCAAATATTTAATTAAAACATAAAAAGCATATTTACGATAGTTTTTATAATTTATTATAAAGATTTTACCGTCGCTTTATGTATAACTCAATTCTTAGTATTATAACTGCAAAAATTATGCTATAATTTTGCTTTAATTGTAATAACTAAATCGATTAATCTATTTAAAAAATTCAATAAAATTTGACACCGTAACATATTATTGTTATAATTAATAAAAAGGAGGTAAATTATGGCAAAATTTGACGAAAATTTTTTTAAAGCAAGCAATACCGAACAAACGAAATTAGAAGATATACTTTCCGAAAGCGAGTCCATTCTTTGGCAGGGGAAACCGAAAAAATCGGCTTATATCCTCGCTAAAGTTTTCAAAATGTTGCCTCTTGCCCTGCTATGGCTATTGTTTGACGGTTTTTTCATAGGTATGTTATTAAGTTCCGGAGCGACTAAAAATATGCCTCCTTTTTTAATCGTATTCATCTGCGTATTTTTTCTTTTTCATTTAATTCCCGTGTGGATATGGATTGCAGGTATAGTTACGGCAAACAGACAGCATAAAAATTTGGAATATGCCTTTACCGATAAAAGAATTATTATAAGAAGCGGTATAATAGGTATAGACGTCAACAGTATTTATTATGTCGATATTGTTAACGTAAATTTGAAAGTAGGTTTAATAGATAAGTTATTAAAAGTCGGAGACATATATCTATTAAGCGGCAATAAAGCTCAAGTTTTATGGGATATAGAAAATCCCTACCATATAACTACCCGTTTGCAAAAAATAGTCAACGACATAAAATCAGATGTTTACTATCCGAATGCCCTGCGCCCGGAAGTTAACGAAGGATACAATACGAAATATAAAGACAAGTAATTAAAATAATAAAATTCTTAAACTCACTCCCAATTAAAAAAACAGAAAACCATATTATGGTTTTCTGTTTTTTTAATAATTTTAGCAACATATAAAAAATCCTATATAATATAAATAAATGGATTTACATTTACAATAATTTTTTCCGAAACACTTATTACCTTGGCTGCATCTGCAATTATTACGACAACAGCAATATCTTTTACAATTTCTGCATACGCAACTACAATTATTGTATTCGTTGCAATCATAAGAATATCCGCAGCAACAATCTCTTCTATAATATGGGGTAGAATTTGATTGAACTATTTGAGTACTGACAGGATTACTATAATATACTTCTAATTGTTCTATTGAGTTGTTGATAATTCTTGAAATATTTTTAATATTATTCATTTAATTCACCTTCACATCGAATTCTATGGTAACCGATTCACCTACGGCAAGATTTTCCAAAACAAATCCCGTCTGCGGATTATAAATTGCATAATTAACACCGTTAACTTTAACACTGCCGTCTACAAAAGTTGTTCCGGATGGAATATTATCTTGGAAAATCAAATTACTTTTTAATGAAGAACCCGTATTTGTAATTACATTAGTATAATGAATTACATCGCCTTTTATCGCATATGCTTTATTTACACTTTTAACAATTGACATTTTTGTTGAAACTATAGGAATTTGAATTGTATTTGTATTCTCAACAAAACTAACGGGTCCACTTATAGGGTCATTTACACTATAATTAAATGTTGCAAAATTCGTAACAGGTGATTGAGTAAAAGGATTATTAGCGGTAATATTATACTGAACTGTAGTTGATTCACCCGGATTTAAATCTGGCAACGGAAAACCTGAAGCAACGTCGTAAGTCGGTTGAGAGACTCCGTTTACCATAACACTGCCTACTACATGAGTAGCACCCGAACTCATATTATCGTAAAATGTCATTCCGGTTAAAGCAATACCTGAATTATTAGTTATAGAAACCGACTGTTGTGCATTTTCACCTTCAACCATAAAAAATTTATTTGAGCTTTTAACTTTAGGCACGGCATATGTCAATATTTCAGTATTTACGGTATTACTGTCTAATGATGCATCAACAATCGATTGGTCAGGCAATTCATATTTATATTGTATATTCGAAAAATTTGAAACAATCATAATTTGCTCCTTAATTAATTATTACTTTAAAACTTACGTTTGTACTTTGCATAGGCAAAATATCTGCTAAATAAAATCCGTTTTGCGGATTATATGATGGATAAGCAACTCCATTTATTTCAACCGAACCGGATATAAAACTACAACCCGTAGGTATATTATCTTGAAAATAAACTTCATATATAGTAAGGTTGCCATCATTTTTTATTATTGAGTCATATATTAAAATATCATCTTTAATTGCATAATTTTTATTAACACTTTTTACAAGATTAACACTGTTTTCTATTATATTAACATTAACAGAATTTGAATTTTTTGAAGTTTCAACCAAAAAACCGCTAAATGGATAAAATTCATAAGTTACAGATGCTTGATTTGCAATAGGATTTTGAGGAGGAACTGATTGGGCGATTACAGAAAACGATACAAGTACTACTTCCCCAGGATCTATCTTCGATATTTTAACAGGAAGCGTTCCGGAATATGGCAATCCGTTTAAAATAATCGAGTCGGGCTTAAAATTTAAATAAGTCGGTAAAATATCATTTAAAATTATATTAGTTGCCTGAATATTACCCTCGTTTTTTAAAATAAAATAAAAAGTAACTTCTTTCGAAACCTCAACAAATGATTTATCTGCAGATTTAATAACGGATATATCTGCTCCTTTGCTTTCAATTTGCAAACCTAATGCATTAGGCACATACAAATCTCCGGTTGTAGTAAAACGTATTGCAGCAGATGTTTGATTAATAGTTAATTTGTTATTTAAATCTGCTGTAGTTATATCCCACCCCTGCCTGCAAGCTGAAGTATTTGTCCCTGTTGCAGAAATAGCGTTTCTTGTTCCAAAACTACCGGTAGTATCGAGATTCCCGTTAATATCGTTAATTTGAGACGCAAAAAAATTACCTGAAGGATTATTAACCCCTGAAAGATTACTTAAAGAGGAAACATTACTACCGAAAAGCATTTGGTCACCCGATATTACCGCATCTCCTTCCTGAGCAGAAATAAAAATTTTACCGTTTACAGGAAGAGCCTCAGGAGTAATAAATCCGGAAATCGTAATGTCGGTTGAACCTGTATTTGGAGTAACTACTGCGCCACCCACCCATAAAGTTAAATTCTGTAAAATACTGTTCGCATTTTCATAAACCACTGCTAATGTCCAACCCGCATGGTTAGTTTGTGCAGTTCTGGAATCAATTGCTTCAATCAATGACGGTACAGAACTAACACTGTATTTTCCATTCAATGCACTTGCTACCAATTGCGTTACATTGGCACTTCTAACATAAAAACCAATAGAAGTATTTTCAACAAGAATATTAAAAGTTTGCGCAGTAACAGAGTCCGGCAAAACCGAATAATTGCCTAAAGGCGTTGTAAAAGTAATGCTGTTATTTATTAAATTTGAAATATTGTTAACGGTAGATTTAAATAATCCACCCCAAATTAGCTCTGCATATTTAACTATAGAATTTAAAGGTAAATTTAAATAAGAATATGAACCGTTTAATAAATAATTTAAAGTTGTGGATGGAGGAAAAGTCCCCACTTGAAGAGATACATTTAAACTTGTAAATGCACCTATGGAACCAAGTGTTCCCAGAGAATTTGAATTAGCAGATTTACTTAATCCCAAAGTATTTCCGGTAAAAACAATTCCGCCTTTTTTTATATCAGAAAATCTTTTAATAAAAGGCATAAACTCCCCCAATATAAAAATACTACATATCTTTTCCCCTTTTGCAGGAAAAAATATGTAGTAAATTGTAATATTATATTATGCCGTAAAAATTTTTTTCGTTCGTTATAATATTTTTTTCAATTTAGTATATAAAACATTTACTGATATTTTAAGAATTTATATTAATAGGTTATTTAAATTACATTATTTTAAATATTTTTCCTTAATTTTTTGCGCCGCTTTTATTCCGTCGATTGCGGAAGACATTATACCTCCGGCATAACCTACTTCACCAACTGGATATAAATTATTAATACCTAAAGCGGTCATATCATCTCCTCTTAAAATTCTTACGGGGGAAGAAGTTCTGGTTTCGGGAGCGGTCAAAACACCGGACTGCGCAAATCCTTTCAATCGTTTATCCATATCTAAAAGGGATAATCTGATAGAATCGGTAATATAAGAAGGAAAAATATCATCCATTAAACAAAACGAAGTGCCGATGCAGTAAGATGGTTTAACTTTTTTAAAATTTCGGCTTTTTTTATTAAAAATAAAATCCTCAACATTTTGCACGGGAGCGTAATAATTTTTACCGGCCGCATCAAATGCCTTCTTTTCAATATTTCTGAGATAATTTATTCCGTCGAGAGGATTATTGCCGAAATCTTCCTTTCCAACCTGACATATAACCGCACTGTTGGAATTTATTTTATTGCGTTTAAATTCACT
>CASEPJ010000046.1 GCA_949289715.1 uncultured Clostridia bacterium | reverse complement strand
GTGCAGTTGGCGGCAATTACGATACTTTGATGAAAGACGCTGTGGAATATGCAATGAGCCTGGGTGAGCTTTCGATAGGCAAATTGCAAAGACGTTTCGGTTTAGGTTTTAACAGAGCGGCAAGAATTGTGGATAATATGGAAGATATGGGAATAATAGCTCCAAACGAAGGTACGGGTAATAAGCCTCGTAGAGTTACCATAACGAAAGAAGAATTCGACAGACTTTTCGGAGAAGGCGAAACTTCTGAAGAATAAATACGGAGTTTTTATGAATAACAGTAAAATACCGCATAAAATTTTTGTAATATCCTTAGGGTGTGACAAAAACAGGGTGGATACCGAAGAAATGTTAGGGGCTTTGCATAATTTTAGACTAACTGCAGACCCGAAAGAGGCCGACGTAATTATTATCAATACCTGTGCTTTTATAGAAAAGGCGAGAAAAGAAGCTATAGATACCATTCTTCAAATGACTGTATATAATAAAAAGCTTATAGTTACCGGTTGCTTGCCCGAAAAATATGCAGATGAACTTATTAAAGAAATACCGGAAATAGATGCGGTTTTGGGAGTAGACGATTATTCCTTAATTAACGAAACTATTAAAAACGTTATAATCGGTAAAAAATGTAATTTTGTGGGCAAAGGTTTGCCTTTAAACGGGGAAAACAGATTAATAACCACTCCTCTGCATTATGCATATTTGAAAATTGCAGACGGTTGCGATAATCACTGCACATTTTGTACGATACCTTCCATAAGAGGCAAATACAGGTCCTTAAATGAAAAAGATTTGTTGTTAAGGGCTGAAAAGCTTGCCGACGAGGGAGTCAAAGAATTGATTTTGGTTGCCCAGGATACGACTTCTTACGGAAAAGATTTGCACGATGGCTCTAATTTGCTTAGTTTAATAAAAAAACTGTCATCCATTGAAAAAATTGAATGGATAAGATTACTTTATTGTTATCCCGACGGAATGACCGATGAGCTTATAAATGAAATATGCGTTAACGAAAAGGTGGTAAAATATGTGGATATTCCTTTGCAGCATATTTCGGACAGTGTTCTTAAAAGAATGGGAAGAAAAAATTTTTCGGCTCAAATTAAAGAACTTATAAAAAAATTAAAAGACAATAACATTACAATAAGAACAACTTTTATGGTGGGTTTTCCGGGCGAAAGCGAAGAAGATTTTAAAAGTTTATTGGATTTTACTAAAGAATTTAAAATAGATAATGCGGGTTTTTTTACATATTCTAAAGAGGATGGAACCCCTTCTAAATTGCTTAAACCGCAGATAACTCAAAAGGTGAAAAATCAAAGATTGAAATTGCTTGCAGCAACGCAATATGAAGTCGTTAAAGAAAATAATTTGAAATTTTTGGGTAAAATTTTTTCTGTTAGATACGAAGATATGGATTTTTCCAAAAAACTATTTAAAGGCAGGCTATCCGTTCAGTCTCCTGATGTAGACGGTTGCGTATATTTTAAAGCGGACTTTCCTTTGAATGTAGGCGAAATATATAATGTATATATAGAGTCCTTTAAAGGTTACGACTTTTTCGGCAGAGCAATAAAAGTTTAATTGCAAGCTAAAATTTTATTGCGTAAGACTATTAAATTAATGAAAAACCTAATTTAAAACTAATTCATACGATATATGTTTAATCGGTTGACTCGAAATAATTGCTTTTAAAAGAAAATTATTAAATAAATAAAATTGAAAAGGATGAGACTATGAATTTACCCATGAAATTGACCGTTTCAAGAATAATTTTAATTCCTTTTTTTGTTGCGGTATTTATGATTGATTTTTCTTTAAGCGGTATTATAGCTACGGCAATATTTATTATTGCCGCATTTACCGATTTTTTGGACGGTTATCTTGCAAGAAAAAATAATATGGTAACCGATATGGGAAAATTCCTTGACCCAATTGCAGATAAAATTCTTGTAATGTCGGCTATGACGTTACTTATAACTTTCGGAATTTTAAAGGAAGGAACCTTTAATTTGGTAATGGGTGTTATTGCAATGATAATTATGCTTGCAAGAGAATTGACCGTAAGTGCTTTAAGAATGGTTGCCGCAGGTAATGGGAGTGTAATAGCTGCAGATAAATGGGGCAAGTATAAAACTGTAACGCAAGATATTGCTCTTCCTTTGTTAATGATATTAAAAGGCGGGTTGATTGAAGGAGTATTTTATTCCGTAATATATTATGCGGGAATTGTATTTTTGATTATATCGACCGTGCTGACCGTTTTAAGCGGAGTAAATTATTTGGTTAAGAACAAAGAGGCGTTAAAATAATGAATTATGCCCAAAAGACTATTGCTTTATTAAAAGAAAAAGGAGAGAAAATCTCCACCGCCGAATCGGTTACCGGCGGCGGTATAGCAAATTCCTATATTAAAGTTTCGGGTGCAAGTTCGGTTTTTTACGAGGGATTTGTAACATATGATTTTCTTGCCAAGAGAGAAAGGCTGGGAGTGGATGATTATATAAAACAAACATACGGCGTAATTTCTTGTGAATGTGCAAAGGCTATGGTAAACGGGGTTATAAAAAATTCTCATTGCGATTATGCCGTTGCCATTACCGGGGTTGCACAAGGAGTTGTGGAGGGGCAAATTGCCGGGACGGCTTTTTTGGGGCTTGCTTCAAAAACGAAAACGAAAACATTTCGTTTGAAAGCAAAGGGTAGCAGAAAACAAATTATTAGAAAATTTATTAAACAGGCATTATGCTTGACTTATAAATTTATAAATCAAAATCCGAATAAAGAGGTGGCAAATGAAAGACGATAAAACTAAAGCAAAACAAGTAGACGATTCGTCTGCGGATAAGCAAAAAAATCTTGCTGCGGCTATATCTATTATCGAAAAGGCTTACGGTAAAGGCTCTATAATAAAAATGAACGGTGAAAATATAGTGCCTGTTGAGGTAATTTCTACCGGTTGCCTTACTCTCGATATGGCATTGGGAATAGGTGGTGTTCCGAGGGGAAGAATTGTTGAAATTTACGGACCGGAATCATCTGGTAAAACTACCGTATCTTTACATATTATAGCGGAAGCTCAAAAAAACGGAGGAATTGTTGCTTTTATAGATGCCGAACATGCTCTTGACCCCAAATACGCTCAAAATTTAGGGGTAAATTTGGAATCTCTTTATGTTTCTCAGCCGGATACGGGAGAACAGGCATTAGAAATTGCCGAACAGCTTGTAAAAAGCGGGGCTATAGATGTGTTGGTTGTAGATTCGGTTGCCGCTTTAACGCCCAAAGCCGAAATAGAAGGAGATATGGGACAAGCGCAAATGGGTGCGCAAGCTCGTCTTATGAGTCAGGCTTTGAGAAAACTTACCGCAATTATTAACAAATCCAAAACTTGCGTTATATTTATTAATCAATTAAGAGATAAAGTAGGCGTTATGTTTGGCAGTCCCGAAACCACCACGGGAGGAAAAGCGCTTAAATTTTATGCAAGCATAAGGTTGGATATAAGAAAAGGGGAACCCATAAAAGACGGAAAGGAAGTTATAGGAAACAAAACAAAGGCCAAGGTGGTAAAAAACAAATTGGCACCTCCCTTTAAAACCGCCGAATTTGAAATTTATTACGGTAAAGGCATACAAAACGAAGGCTGTCTTTTAGATCTTGCCGTTCAGTTGGATATAATTCAAAAATCGGGTGCTTGGTTCTCATATAAAGAGGAAAGGTTGGGTAACGGTAAGGATAACGTGAAAAAGCTGCTTTCTGAAAATAAAGAACTGTTTAATGAAATTTTGGAAAAAGTTAAAGAAGAAATTAAATCGGGCAATGCAAATGTTGAAACATCTTCCGACGATTCTGTAGTTTCCGACGAGGAATAATAAAAAATGACAAACGAAGAAACCATTGAGTTTTTTTTATCGAATAGGGATGATAAAACGGCGGCTTTTACATTAAAAATAGTTCCCGGTGCAAAAAACGTAATTGGTTTAAAAATACCTTTTATAAAAAATTTTTTAAAACGCAACAAGGATTTTATAAAAGATTTTTGTATGTTTAAACAAAACCAATATTACGAAATCGATTTACTTATTGCTTTTTCGATTGCTTCCGTAAAAGAAAGTTTCGAAGATAAAATAAAAAAAATAATACCTTTTGTCAAAAAAATAAATAATTGGGCGGTATGCGATTCAATGGCGGCCTATGTTTATATGATTAAAGACGAAAGGGAAAAATGGTTTGAATATGCAATAAAAAATTTAAAAGCGGAAGAAGAATATTTTGTACGCTTTTCTATTGTATTATTATTAGATTATTTTGCAGAGGAAAAATATTTAGATAGCATTTTTAATGCTATAGAAAAAATAGACAGAAAAGAATATTACATTCAAATGGCTATAGCTTGGTTTATTTCAATAGCTTATATAAAAGATAAAAAAATGACCATTGACTATTTGAAAATCGACACTCTCGATGATTTTACCCACAATAAAGCAATAAGTAAAATTTGCGAATCTTTGAGGGTTGAAAAAGATGAGAAGTTGTTTGTTTCGAAGTTAAAAAGAAAACAGACGGCGAATTATAAATATTAATTAAAATAATTTATTAAACAAAAAAATAGTAAAAATATACTTAAAATTAGTAAATGACGAGGAATAAGATGAAAATAACTGACGGTGAAACTTATTTAAAAGACGGAAAAAAAATTGCCTTTGAAAATTTGGCTAAAGAGTTCGACGTGAAAACCATAGAGGATGCCTATAAAAATACGTTAGCCTATAAAATATTGAAAGAACATAATATTTTGGAAACAAAGAAAAATTCTCTTCTGAAAATAAAATTCGACGCAATGGCATCTCATGATATTACATATGTAGGTATAATTCAAACCGCAAGAGCATCAGGGCTTAAAAAGTTTCCTCTGCCGTATGTTTTGACTTGTTGTCATAACAGTCTTTGTGCAGTAGGCGGAACCATTAACGAGGATGACCATTTATTCGGTCTTTCTGCGGCAAAGAAATATGGCGGTATTTTCGTTCCTCCCCATTTAGCTGTAATACATTCGTATATGAGAGAAAAATTTGCCGGCTGCGGAAAGATGATTTTAGGTTCCGATTCTCATACAAGGTACGGGGCTTTGGGAACTATGGCCGTAGGAGAGGGAGGACCCGAACTTGTTAAACAGTTGCTTAATAAAACTTATGATATAAACTATCCTAAAGTGGTTGCGGTAAAACTTGAGGGAAAAGTCAGCCCTTATGTCGGTCCGCATGATGTAGCTTTGGCTTTAATAGGTGAAATTTTTAAATCCGGTATGGTTAAAAATGCTGTTTTGGAATTTATCGGCGAGGGAATTTTTGGGCTATCTCAAGAATTCAGAAACGGAATAGACGTTATGACGACCGAAACTGCTTGTTTAAGTTCCATATGGGAGACGGATGAGAAAACAAGAGAATATCTTTCTATTCACGGCAGAGAAAATGATTATAAAGAGATGAAAGTTACAGGTTTGGTTCAATATGACGGATTGATAGAAATCGATTTAAGTGACATTAAACCTATGATTGCTTTTCCCTTTCATCCTTCAAATGCTTATAAAATCGAAGATTTTAAAAGAAATCCCTACGATATTTTAAACGAAGTAGAAAAAAAAGCAATCGAAATCTTACCTTCTAACGTAAAACTCAATTTAAAAGAAAAACTATCTGGAAATAACTTGGTTATTGAACAGGGCGTTATTGCAGGTTGTGCGGGAGGAATTTACGATAATATTTGTGCTGCGGCAAATATAATGAAAGGTAGAAACGTAGGCGGAGATTTTACATTATCCGTTTATCCTGCAAGCCAACCCGTTTATTACGAAATAAGCAAAAATAATATATTATCTGAATTGTTTGATGCCGGCGCCGTTGTGAAAACGGCATTTTGCGGACCTTGTTTCGGGGCGGGTGACGTGCCTGCCAATAATACTTTGTCGATAAGACATACAACAAGAAATTTTGTAAACAGAGAAGGGTCGAAGCCAAAAGACAATCAATTAGCTTCGGTTGCCCTTATGGATGCAAGAAGTATTGCCGCAACTGCGGTAAGCGGCGGAGTGCTTACTTCTGCTGAAGAATTGGATTTTACCAGCGATATTCCCGTTTACCATTTCAATAATAAAATTTACGAAAATAAAGTTACCGATTGCTGTATGAAACCGAATGATAATATACAGCTTCGATTCGGACCTAATATTGCCGATTGGCCCGAACAAATAGCATTGAAGGATAACTTGATTTTGCAGATGTGTTCGGTAATACACGATGAAGTTACGACAACGGACGAGCTTATTCCCAGTGGAGAAACATCTTCATACAGGTCGAATCCTTTGAAACTTGCCGAATTTACTCTTTCGAGAAAAGATCCGGAATATGTTATGAGGGCTAAAGCTGTTAAAGAAGCCGAAAATCTGAGAAGAAAAAATCAGAAACTGCCCGAATTTTCAAGTATATTGAAAACGGAAAATATTTCTTTAGACAATTCGGAAATAGGCAGCGTTATTTTTGCCAATAAACCGGGTGACGGTTCTGCTAGAGAACAGGCGGCAAGTTGTCAACGTGTTTTGGGCGGTTTAGCTAATATTGCAAAAGAATACGCAACTAAAAGATATCGTTCCAATCTTATAAATTGGGGAATATTACCTTTTATAGGAGATTTCGACGGGTATGAAGTCGGCGATGTTGTTGTAATAAAAAACTTTAAATCGGCATTTGAAAAAGGTGATTTGTCGTTTAAAGCAGCACTTTATAGAAAAAACGAAAAAATAAAGGAAATCGATTTAAAATTAGATTCTATGACGGACGATGAGAAAAAAATAATTACGGCGGGATGTTTAATTAATTTTTATAATTTATAAGATAATAAAAAAACGGAATAATTTTTCCGTTTTTTTATTTTAAATTAATTTTATCAAACATAAATTTTAATAAAATAAAGTTTTTTGAAAATTTAACTTTAATAGATTATTAATAAAATTAATTTATTAAATTTT
>CASEPJ010000045.1 GCA_949289715.1 uncultured Clostridia bacterium | reverse complement strand
TTGCTCCTTAGTATTGCCTAATGCCAAAGCGCCTTCGTAATAATTTTGCGGTACGGCCTCCAAGGCATTTTTTGCCATACTCGAAACGGTAGGAAGTATCATTATGCCTAAAATTATCGAACTTGCCAAAAGACCTTTGCCGCTGCCGGTATCGGATATTTTTGCCAACAAAGGCACTATTACCACAAGACCGAAAAAGCCGTATATTATCGACGGAATGCCCGCCAAAAGATTTATTATTTGAGAAAAAACTCCTTTCAATTTTTTAGGGCAAAAAAACGTATTGAATATAGCGGTAAAAATTCCCAATGTCCCGCCTAATAAAATCGCACCGGCCGTAACGGCAACGGAACTTATAATCATAGGGAAAATACCGAACCTTTCGCCGACCGGTAAAATATCTTTTGTGGGTGCCCAGGTAGTGCCGAATATAAAATTAAAAACGCCTATTTCTCTGAATGCCGGAATACTTGCATATAGTATATAAAAGATTATGGCAAAAACCGCAATAACGGAAAATGCTGCAAAGAAGGTAAATACCGCCTTTGCAACATTTTCTTTGGAAAAACATTTAAATATTTTATTTTTTTCTTTTTTACCGCTTTGATTTTGAGACAATCCGTTAAAATCGGTTTGCGGTAAGTTTATATTAGCTTTTCTCACTTTTGAGCTCCGTACTTATTAAAGTCTTATGTATTTTTTGGCAACTATAGCCTGACCTTCTTCACTTAAAATAAAATCGAGGAACTGCTGAGCTGCCGCACTCAATGTTTTGCCTTCTTTGGTTATTACGTTGAAGGGTCGGGATAACGAATAGCTGCCGTTTTTAATATTTTCGGCGCTTGCCTCTACCCCGTTGAATTTAACGGCTTTAACGGTGTTATCCAATGAACCTAAAGAAATATAACCGATTTTATTAGATGAGCTTGCTATTTCCGTCATTACATAACCAGTTGAATTTTGAATACCGACAACCGAAGAAAAAGAAGTAACATCGGCAAGACTTTCGGAATTTGCGTTTTTAATCAGTCCGTCAAAAGCATCTCTTGTGCCGCTACCTTCTTCTCTTGTAATGGCAGCAGTTATTGAACCTATTGGCGTTCCGTTAGCATAAAGTTCGTATATTTGTTCTCCTGTTACAGAATCAAGATCTGAATCGTTATTAACTATAAGCACTACTCCGTCATCGCATATTTTTGTCGCTTTAACGCCGCTTTCGTTACTCTTTAGATTTCTCGAAGCCATACCGAAATCATTTTTGTCACCCAACGTGTCAGTAATGCCGGTAGTGGAATCACTTGTTGTTACGTTAATGGCTATATTTTTATTTTTTGCTTCGAAAGCTGCCGCTAATTCTTTCATCAGGGGGGAAACCGAAGATGAACCCGTTACCGTTACAACCTGTTTGTTTGAACATCCGGCTAATCCGGACATGGCAGTAATACCCAAAACAACTGCCAAAATTACACCTATAATTCTTTTCATTTTTTTCTCCTTTTTTTTCACACTTTATTTGTCGCCATAATTATAAATCTTCGTTTGGATATAAACTATCACTTTTCAGTAACACATTTGTAAAGATTTTGTAAAATTAAAAATTTTAAAAAATAATAAAAAAACATTACAAATTATAACGAATAAAAAGACACATCGATAAAAAATTGGAATAAAATGAATATGATAATTGAATAAAAAAATATGATAATAAAATTTTGTAGAAATATGTTAAATTTATTTTTCTTCCAATTTATATAATTTTCGACTTTAATTTTAAAATATTACATTAAAATACATAAAAACAATAAAAGTAACAAAAAATTATAATTTTTTTAAAAAATAAAAAAAGTATAATTTTTTATCGAATTTTGCCGCTATTTTATTCATATTAAAAATTATTATTAAAATTGCGATATGATCGACTAAATTAGATTCGATACGCAAAATTAAAAATTTTTTTTAAAATTATAGAAAATTTATTAATAACAACTTAAATTTATTTTATTTAAAAATTTTTATTATTTTAAAAGTCTTTTTTAAAAATTGTATTTTAATTTTTAATATGCCATAATACAAAAATTAAATTTAACCGAAAGGTTATATAAATTAAACACAGCAAAAAATCGCATAAATAATTGTTTAATAAATTTAAAAATACGATAATTGCTTTTTGTTTAAACTTTGCCTTTAAATAAAAAACGTGAAAGTTAAAACTTTAAGGATTGTTTTTAATCTATTTAACGCAATCAACACATCGAATTAATTTAGTTTTAAATTGCCTATTAAATTAAAAAATTTTTTAAAAAATACGACAAAATTCGCAAAAAAAGAACCCTTAAAAAAGAGGTATTTTATAAAAAATTATATTTTGAAGATAAATTAAGGGAGCATTCTTTTAGAAGAAAGATAAATTTCATACCATTGTTCTTTGGTAATTGTTATATCGGCTCCTTTGAATATTTCTCTTAATCTGTTAAAATTCATCGTTCCGGAAATCATTTGAATTTTTGCGGGATGTTTCAATATCCACGAAGCAACAAGTCCTGTCGGAGTTATATTATAAATAGATGCTATTTCATCCAATTTTTTATTAAGTTCGGGATACTTTTCACTTCCCAAATAAATACCTTCGAAAAATCCGTAACGATAAGGCGACCATGCCTGAATGGTAATGTCTTTCAGTCTACAATAATCTAAAACGCTGCCGTCCCTGTCGCAAGCGGAGGGTGTAGACATATTGACTTCCATACCGTTTGCAATCATATTACATTCGGTAATACTTAATTGCAGTTGATTGGCAACCAATTTGTAAGGAATATATTTTTGCAACAATTCGATTTGCATCGGTTTATGATTGGATACGCCGAAAAACTTAACTTTACCCGAAACAAATAATTTTTCGAAAGCCTCGCTAACTTCTTCGGGGTCCGTCAATGCATCGGGTCTATGTAGCAGCAAAACGTCCAAATGATCGGTCGAAAGCCGCTTTAAAGATTCGTCCACCGATTTTAATATGTGTTCTTCTGAACAATCGTACATTTTTCCGGGGACGATTCCGCATTTTGTTTGTAATATAATTTTATCTCTTAACGAATGGTCGGTTTTTAAAACTTGACCTAAAAGCGCTTCACATTCGCCGTTACCGTAAATGTCGGCATTATCAAAAAAGTTAGCGTCGTTTTCAAGGCATAAATTAACGTATTCTTCTGCCTGTTTTTTCGTAAGCTGACCAAACCCCATCAGCCCGATTACAATCTGCGGGGCTTTAAGTCCGCATTTTCCAAAATCGATATATTTCATAGTTCCTCCAAATCTATTGTTGATTTTTATTAATTAATTCAATGCATTTAATTTTATAAATTATATTTTATTTAATTTTAAACAAATAAAAATCATATAATAAAAAATTTAACGATATTACTTTAAACAATTAATTTAGTTAGCTCACAATCAATAAAAGTTAATATTGCATTATCAATAAAATTTAATTAATAAATAAATGATTAAAAATTTTTAAACGAAAAAAATAAACATTATTCTGCAAATTTTTTTATAATTAAAAATAAATCGTGAGTTATAACATGTTCTATTCTGCAGGCATTTTCTTCCGCCATTTTTGGTTCTGCACCTATTTTTATAAGAGCTTTAGTTATAATTTTATGTCTTTCGAATATTTCCTTTGCCTTTAAATATCCGCTTTCAGTTAAAATTATATCTCCGTTATTTTTAATTTCGATATAATTCTTATTTTTTAATAAATTAACGGCACGAGAAACGCTGGATTTCGCATAATCCAACTCCTCAACTATATCCACGGCTCTGATATTGTTTTTCTTGTCTTTTAACCTTAAAATTGTTTCAAGATACATCTCCTCGGACTCACGAATTTTCATAACATTTTCTCCGTATTTTACTTGTTATTATTTATTATAAAATATTGATTTATAATAACGTATTTTGCATTTACAATTATTTTATCGTATGAAATTTTATATTCGGATTTATTCAAAATACTAAATTTATAACCGACAAAAAACCTACTAATTAACAACCAATTTAAATAAATAACCATAAATTCCCTAAATTTAGGAGAAAGGCAATTATTTAAATTCTAAAAATCTTTAAATTAAAATGAAAATTAATTTTTGATAACGTTAAATTCTTTTTTATGTCGTAAAACATTATGTGTTGTCTAATAATATTATATAATAATACAATTTAAATGTAAAGTACTTTTTTTACGAGCAAAATGCAATAAAAACAACTCAAGGCGGCAAAACGAATATAAATTTATGATTATTCATAATTTAATATAAAAATTTAAACCCGCATTATTCTTTTATTTCGAAATATGCCTTCGATATAATATTTTTACTGCTTTTGCCTGCACTAAGACAATATTTTCCGCTTTCGACTTTCCAAGTATTATCTTTCCCGAAAACTTTAAGCTCGTTATACGTTAACTTGAATTTAACGGTTTTTGTTTCATTCGGTTCAAGCTCCACTTTTTCAAAACCTTTCAACAAAAACTCAGGCCTTGTTACCTCGCTAACCTCTTTTGATAAATAGAGCTGCACTGTTTCTTTGCCTTTTAAATTTCCTATATTCGTAACATTTATTTTTGCGGTAACGCAATTTTTATCGGCTTTGATGATTTTCAGCTCTCCAAAAGCGAAATCGGTATAGGAAAGACCGAAACCGAATTCGTATTTTGCTTCGGCATCCATTTCCACATATCCTTGTTTCAATTTAACGGAAGGTTTTCTGCAATAATATAAAGGAAGCTGCCCCGCATCTTTCGGAATGGAAAGGCATAGCCTTCCGGAAGGATTAATTTTTCCGAATATCAATTCTGCAACTGCCAAGCCCGCATACTGCCCAGGGTATGGTGCATAAAAAACGGCGTCTGCATATTCGTCCACAAACGGATCGCTGATAGGACGTCCGCTGATATATACCACAATCAGTTTTTTCTTTTGTCTAACTACTTCTTTTAACAAGTCTAATTGCGGGTTAGGCAATGTTAACGTACATCTGTCAACTCCTTCGCCGCACTCCATATCACTTTCATTAGCACTTTTTATTATCGCCTGTCCTGTAAAAGAATCTATACAGTCGTCGCTGTCGAAACGTGAACTTGAGCCCCCCATAACGGCAATAACAATTTGAGATTTTTCTATTATTTTTTTGGCTTCGGAAAACATTTCTTCGTTACCCGAACGAACTTTACAGCCGCTTGCATAGGGAATGTTTTTTATAAATTTTTCCATTCCGTCTTTTATTGTAACTATGTTCTTACGATTTTGAAAAGCCGTGTAATCGCCTAACTGATTATAGACGTTATCGGCATTTGGCCCTATTAAACATATGTTTTGATTTTCATTTAAAGGCAGTATATTATCCTCGTTTTTTAAAAGCACTATGCCTTCTCTCGCCATATCGAGAGCGATTTTCTCCCCCGCTTTGTTTCTTACTTTTTTGCCAGTCTTTTTTTCGTCTATATAAGGAGATTCGAATAATCCGAGCTCGAATTTTAACTTTAAAATGCGCTTTACCGCATCGTCAAGCTCTTTTAAAGTAATTTTTCCGTCTTCTACGAGTTCGGCTAAATAATTATTGTAACATTCTCCCAACATATCTATATCTATTCCGCTCTTAAATGCAATTAATGTTGCCTGTTTGTAGTCTTTTGCTACATGATAAACATCTTTCAGCATTTCGACCGCACCTAAATCGGAGAAGACGAAGCCATTGAAATTCCATTTGTCTTTCAGAGTGTCTTTTATAAGTTCTTTGTTCGCACACATGGGAACCCCGTCTATTTCGTTATAGGAAGTTATTAAAGCACGAGCCCCGTGTTCTACCGCCCTTTTAAAAGGTTCTAACCAAACTTCGTTTAACTCTCTTTGACCTACGCTTGTATAAGCAACGTTTATTCCGCCTTCCGGGCAACCGTGCACGGCAAAATGTTTTACGGCGGGTACAACCGATTTTTTACCGTATTTTCCTTTTTCGGTAAGACCATCCATTCCCTTTAATCCCATACGCATACAAAGATACGTATCTTCACCGAACGTTTCTTCCGTACGTCCCCATCTTATATCTCTTACACATTCAAAAACCGGCGAATAAGTTATCGTAACCCCTCTATAACGAGCTTCTTCAGCTATTGCCGCAGTCATTTTTTCGTAAAGGCGATCGTTAAAACTACAACCTATACATAAAGGAACGGGATATACTGTTGCATCGTAAGCCATTAAGCCGTGCGAACATTCTTCCGCAAAAAGCAAAGGAATTTTATGGGGAGTATTTTCCATATTGATTTTTTGTATTTCATTTAGAAGTTTTACCGATTGTTTCCATGTGAGTATAGAATCTTTATTAACCCCTGCCACGGCATCACACCTTTGCACGCCGTAAAGCAATCCTATTCCGTTTCCGCTTAAAGCTTTTTTAAAAAACTCCTTCATCTCTATTGTATCAGACTTTTTTTCGTACATGGCTCTACCGAAAAACTGCGTCAACTGTGCGGCTTTTTCTTTTAAACTCATTTTATTTAAAAGCGAATTGACCTTTTCATCAATCAAAAGTTCGCCGTCTTTTACATTATCCATATTTTTCTCCTTTACAACTTAACAGTTCTTTTTTATTTTATTTAATACTTAAAATTATGTCAACAAAATTTACAAAAAAAATAAATCGATTTATGTGCATATTTTAAAAAAGCGGTTTTTGCAATTATATGCATATATTAGCAAATGTTGTCTTTGGGGATAAATTTTAGATAAAGCTTTAAATTTTATATTTAACAATTGATGATTTTTTTAAAAAAATAAAAAAAACATTATAATTTTTATATTA
>CASEPJ010000044.1 GCA_949289715.1 uncultured Clostridia bacterium | reverse complement strand
GGTCCTGTTACAACGGCTATAACTCCATCTTCGTTCAAACCGCTAGATATTATTTCTCTTCCTTCGCTATCGGTACCCGATTTATCAACAGCTGTAGCTTTACTGAAAGATACGGTTTTACCTGTTTTACCTTTCAAATCTTTATTCATATTTTCGTCACTGACTGTAATTTCGGGAGCATCTCCGTCGCCTATAACTGCAATATAAACAACTTCGGTAGTATTAGTATCGTCTTTTGCAGAATAGGTAATGGTATATTTGCCCTGTTTAGGTTCGTTGGAAGATTTAGGAATGGTAAACGTCCATCCTTTAGAAGCATCGGTGGAATCAACCAAAGTGGCAGTTACAACAACCGATTGAGGATCAACAATTTTTACGGAAATATCATCGACGGAAATTACACCTTTAAAAGCATCATATGCGGTAATACCCGGTATTGTTGCTTTACCGTCGGTACCTTCGGCAGGCAATCTAACTATAACGTCATTCGCTTCAAAATCCGAAGTAGTATTTAATGTAATGGCAGGACCTTGAGTATCGGAAACGGTAATATTACCGGCAATAATAGTGGTTTCGTTACCTGCTTCGTCAACTGTGTAATAGCTTACAACATATTCGCCGATGCCATCGAATTTATAAGCAAACGGATCGGTAGGAGAAGCTACAGGACTTGTAGGACCTTGTATATCTATAATAAGATTATTTAAAAGATATTCCGAGGAAGTAATGTTATCCAACAATATAGGAGTGGGAAGAACGGTCTCTTCCATGGGCTGTAAACTCGTAGGCATATCCGTTACGAAAATTTGCGGAGCTTCCGTATCTTTTACGTTTATTGTAATTTGAACATCAGAATAAACGATATTTCCGGAAGAATCCTTTGCAAAACATTTAACTGTATATGAACCTGCTTTTTTTGCAACAAAAGAAGCTTTTATTATGTCGCCGGTGGAAGCATTTTGAGTAAGAGTAACGGAAACTTCGTTATCGTCATTGTCAAAAGCGGCAACGCCGATATATACTTTTTCTTCATCCTCTTCGCCTTCAGCGGTAATGATTATACCTTCCATTTCAACCAAAGCACCCTGTTTATATTCCGTCGAGGGTTCGAAAGTGCTTCCGTCAACTTTAACGCTTGTAATGGAAGAAGCCGAAATTGTAGGAGCAACTGTATCTCCGCTTACGGTTAAAGTATATGTTTCGGTAGTTTTATTTCCGGCATCGTCTTTTGCCGTATATACGACTGTATATTCACCCCCGTTTTTAGGAGTAAAAGTATATCCTGTAATTTCATTACTGTCGTTTCTGTCAGCAGTAAGTGTTAAAACTTCGGGCTCGGTAATTTTTACGGTAACGGTAACATCCTTGTCCAAATTATCGCTGACGGTTGCTGCAGGCAATGTAACGCTTCTAGCTTGTTTAGCGCCGGAAGGCATAGTTACAGCACCCAACGTGGGGGCTTCGGTGTCGCTTGTCAAAGATTCGACAACTTTAAATGTTTTAGTCAATTTTGCTTCGTTGCCTGCTTTATCTTTTACTCTGATTATTGCAATATAGTCACCTGTGGTGGTTAAAGTAACACTGTCGGAAGTTAAGGTCTTGTTTGCGCCTTCTTCGCCATCATCATACTCTTTAACAAGTATTTCAACTCTTTGAGTAATTGTACCGTCTACATTGTCTACGGCTTTAACGCTGGCTCTAACGGCAGCAAAACTCAAAGCATTGTCTACTAATACTTCTTCAGGTATGGAACTTAAATCGGCAGTAATTACGGGAGAAGTAGTATCATCTTCCGCAAGTGCTATACCTGCAATACCGAAAGTAGCTGCCATGACAAAAACCATGCACAGTAACAATAAAATGCGAACTTTTTTCATCTTAAGATTCTCTCCTTAAAATCATCATGTGGTTTATATTTCATCCGATAAACCGTTAACAGAATAATTTTACACTAAATATATTATAATGTCAAACGAAAGTTATTATTTTTTTTATAGATGTTATAATATCTTTGCAAAATAAATCAGATACAAAGATTTTATAACCATTTTTAATAAAAATAAACATTTTCGGTCATATTTATCGAATTTAAATTATGTAATTATTCTACAGTCACAATACAGACCGCACTTACCTTCCTGTCGGAAGAATAAACTGTAATTTCGGCTTCTCCTTCTCCTACAGGGGATACCAAACCCGTTCCGCTTACGGTAACGACGGAAGTGTCTGAACTTTCCCATATCAATGTCTGAATTGCTGCATCAGAAGGAGTAATTTGTGCGGTAAGCTGAAGCGTTTCGTTTTCGCTTAAATCCAACACATAATTGTCGTAATTTAATTCAATCTGCGTAATGCCCGACTCAATATTATCACCTTCGTCGGAGGGAGGATCATCATTGTTTTTATTACATGCAGAAACAACAACAACGCAGAAACAAAGCGTTAAAACCAATAAAACCGATAAAAATTTTCTTTTCATCTTTTTTTCTCCTATTATTTTTACAAAATAAAAACATATAACATTTTATAAATATTTGATTTATTTTATTTTTTTGCTTATAGTCTATAATTAAATGCGGAATTTTTATAATTTTAAAAGAATATAAATAAAATATTTATTTAAACATTTAAATAAAACACTACAAAATAAAATCATCTTATTTACCAAAGTGGATATAGACATTATATATTGATTTTTACAAAATATCATACAATATTTATTTTCAATAATTGCTTAAATATTTTTAGAAAATTTACTATTATGCTATTATTTAATAATTAATATTATTGAATAATTAATATTTAAATGATATAAATTATACTATTTATTTAGTAAATATTTTAAATGTTATTGTTTTATATTCTTTAATGTTTTTCAATTTTACATTATAATTGTTTCAATTAATGCTATAAATTATTATTCAACGCAAATTATGTTATTGACTTTAACAACTTCGTCAAATTTTTCTACCTCCTCCATTGCCTTAGAAAGAAGTTTGGAAGTGGTTTTATGGGTTATTAAAATGAGGGGAACCAGTTCTTCATCGGCACTCTTTTGAAAAACGGATTTTAAACTTATTCCCTTTGAAGACAAAGTTTTCGTTATTTTTGCCAAAACACCTATTTTATCTTTTACTGTCAAATGAATGTAAAAGCCGTTTTCGTCATCGATAAATTTTACTCCGCGCTCTGCTTTATCGGTGTTTTTAAAACTTGTGTAAGACGGCTTTTTATCCTTTGCGGCAAAAACTATATCGCTAACTATTGCGCTGCCCGTAGGCAAAGCGCCGGCGCCTCTTCCGTAAAGCATAATATCTCCTACATAATCGCCTACTAAAAATACAGCATTAAACGACCCTTTTATGGAAGCTAAAGGATGAGAATTCGGTATAAACGTCGGCTGTACTTTTGCACATATACCTTTTTCAGTATTTTTTGCTATCGCAAGCAATTTTAAAGTATAACCCAAATCTTTACCAAAAGCAATATCTTCTTTAGTAATGGAAGAAATACCTTTTCTGTCTATTGCCGTCAAAGGAACTTTTGTTCTAAATGCAAGAGAAGACAATATGCTGAGTTTATACATAGCATCGAAACCGTCCACATCCGCAACAGGATTAGCTTCGGCATAACCTAATGCTTGAGCTTCTTTTAAAACTTCGTCGTAATCTTTTCCTTCGTCGCTCATTTTAGTTAATATAAAATTGGTCGTACCGTTAACTATACCCGTAATGCTTTTTATCGTATCGCCCTGCAGACTGTTTTTCAATGTTCTTATTATGGGCACGCCTCCGACGCAACTTGCTTCAAAATATAGACCTGCTCCGCTTTTTTTGGCTTCCGCTTCTAATTCGTGCCAATGTTTAGAAAGCATTTCTTTATTTGCCGTAACAACGCTTTTACCTGCAGCAAGACATTTTAAAAGAAAGGTTCTTGCAGGTTCGACTCCTCCCATAAATTCGGCAACAATCTTCACCGAATCGTCGTTAACTATATTATCTATATTCTGAGTTACTATATTTTCATCTATTCCTAAAGATTTTGCTCTTGCAACGTTTTTTTCCAATACACGAACAACTTGCAAATCGACATTTTGATGTTTTTTTATAAATTCTCTTTTTTCGGTAAGAATCTGATATGTTCCTCCGCCAACGACTCCTACTCCCAACAAAGCAATACCCGTAATTTTCATAATAACCTCCCAATTAAAAAATAATTATAAAGTTAATTCGGTTCTATTCATATCGTAAATAATCCTTAAACCGTTCAAAGATAGTTTTCTGTCAACTATATCCACAACATCGGTATGATTGACGACAACTTCGCTCAATCCTCCCGTAACTATTACTTTTGCATTTTTAAAATGACTTTCTATTTTAATTTGACTGATAATTTTTTCCAAAAGACCTATATATCCGTAAACTATGCCCGATTGCATATTCGTAACTGTATTTTTCCCTATAACCGATTTAGGCATTTGTAACTCTATTTTAGGTAATTTAACACAATTAGCCGCTAAAGAATCCACACTTAATTTTATTCCCGGAGCTATAGCTCCGCCGAGAAATTCTCCTTTTGCCGAAACTACGTTAAAAGTGGTTGCCGTACCGAAATCCACCACAATAAGGTCTCCACCATATTTTTTATGTGCCGCCACGCTATTTATAATTCTGTCGCTGCCGACTTCACGCGGATTTTCGTACTTGATGTTTAAGCCCGTTTTTATTCCGTTCCCCACAACCAATGGTTTTTTTCCTATATAATATTCTACCATATGTGTTAGAGTATAATTTAAAGACGGAATAACGCTGCTTAAAATGGCACCATCTACTTCACTAAGTTTTATATTTTTGCTTTTAAATAAATCTGTTAAGATAACTCCGTATTCGTCTGCCGTCTTTTTGGAATCCGAACCTACACGCCAACTGGCTTTTAAATTGCTGCCTTCGAAAAGACCGAACTTTATATTGGAATTACCTACATCCATGGCAAGTAACATAATCATTCTCCGACTTTTTCGCTTTTTTCTTCAGTGCGAATAAATCCTTTCTTAATAAAAATTTTCTTTAAAGGCACAACCAAAGCGGGGACAATAAATGCTCCGCATAATATTTCGGTTATTCCGTTTATACCTATAAAAGTTTGAACAACTTTGGTTAAAACATCGCCTCCGTTATCCGAAAATATACTCATGGCAGAAATTACAAGCACGGTATTTGAAGCTGCGCAAAAAATTCCGCCCAACGAGGAAGGCAATGTTTCTTTCAAAAAATTTCCTTTATTTCGAAAAATTTTCGAAAATAAAGCATAAACACCGCAAACAAAAAAGGCTATCAGAATTCTCGGCAATATCGATATTAAAGGATTTTGAAAAGACGGCGATGTAAAAGCCGGAATTGTAAATGCCCTTATCAAACTAATCAAACCGAATACGGTGCACCCGAAAAGTCCGTAATATATGCCGAATAACTCGCAGATCACGGCAACGACAATAATTGACACCGCCGCAATTTTTATAGGAAACGGTGAGGATATTACCGTATCCAACGCCAAAGCCACAATAATCAATGCAGCTATTATTCCGAGTCTTGCAATAACTTTGTTTCTATCCTGCTTCATAATACCTCCGCTTGAGTTTCCATAAGGAATACCCATCAAAGAAAAAAATAATTTTTAGTCCGCAACTTAAAAGTTTACGGCTATATCGTGAGTTTATATTATACCACTAAAAAATAATTCTGACAACAAAAAATGATATAAATCGCTTATTTTTGTTTTAAAATCTATGTTTATATGCATATTTTACTTATAAATCAAGAAAAGTATTTAAAATTGAATTCGATATAAAAAATTTTAAAATATTTTATTTGTATCAAATTTTATATTAAGTTAACGATAATTAATTTATATTCTTTTCACTTTTTTTAACTTTAATTTTATTCTTTTACTCTAATTAATGTATATTAACAGTATAAATTTATAATGAAAATTTAAACAAAAAAATTGCAGCAATAACGCTGCAATTTTTAAATTATTGTTAAGATTTTTTTAAATTTATTCTAGAGATTAACTCTAATATAACCCCATTTCCCGTCTTTCTTAATAGGCAATAAACCTTCAGAAACGACCGTACCGGTATCTTCGTATACAAAAGAAGTAATTTCTTTATTTTCCGCAATTGAATAAATTGCATATTTACTTCCGTTACTTACTATAGCATAAGTATCGGTATAATATTTGATTTCGCTATATTTTGGTTCAATAAT
>CASEPJ010000043.1 GCA_949289715.1 uncultured Clostridia bacterium | reverse complement strand
ATTATTATATTATTATATATGAACAATATATATTAAAATTTTATTAATAAATCTTAACAATTATATAAACAAAAAAATTTAAAAAACGGCATTTTTATGCCGTCTACTATTTGATTTTTAATTTTTAAATAATTTAAAATTATAATTGATTTTATTCAAAATATAAATTTTCGTTAACCGTCAATTAAAAAATATTATTTATTAAACACTACAGTAACTTTAGTTCCCTTTTGAATTTCACTTTCGATTTTAAGTTCCGCTTTATAAAGGGCACATATATGTTTGACAATGGCAAGCCCCAACCCCGTACCGCCGGTCTTTTTTGAACGGGACTTATCAACTCGGTAAAATCTTTCGCATAATCTCGGTATGTGTTCTTTTTCTATGCCTATACCTGTATCTTCAACCTCGAAAACTACTTTCTTTTCGTCTTCTGTTATATTAACTTTTACTGAACCTTTTTCTTTATTATAACTTACTGCGTTTCCTATAATATTATTGACTAATTCGTACATCTTTTTAGGATCTGCTAAAACGGTGGCTTTACCTTTAATATCTACCGACAAATGTTTTGCGTTTATTTCATGCATTAATTCAAAAACGACTTCGTTTGCGGTTTCCTCTAAATTTACGGCAACGCTGTTTATTTCGTTCTCCGTCCTTTCTAAATTGCTTAATTTCAACATATCGAGTATTAAAGTATTTAATCTAATACTCTCTTTATTTATTCTTTCTATTTGTTTTTTCGAGCTTTCATCCAATTCGTTTTTTTCAAGCAGCAATTCGGAAAGTCCCTGCATTACCGTTAAAGGAGTTTTCAATTCGTGGGATGCGTTTGCGAAAAATTCGCTTTTTTGCTTTGCCACAAGTCTTTCCTCGGTAATATCGGTAAATATAATTATCGTTTTTAATTCGGTTGATTTTTCATCGGATATAATTTTTAAATTTACATAATAAAAATAATTTTTATATTCGTATTCGAAATCTCCTCCGCCGTTTTTTGCGGTTTCTTCGATTTTGTTTAAAAGCTTTTTATCTTCTATTAAATAATATATTTTTTTACCTAAATAATCGGCATTGCTATTAAAAATTTTTAAAGCGCTGCCGTTTACGAAAACAATTTCTTCTTTAGAATTCAAAGCCAAAATGCCCTGTGCAACATTTTCGAGTACGTTAGTTAATTTTATATGCTCGCTTTCAACCTGCTTTATGTGCTTTTCGGTCATTTCGTTAAGTTCGTTAATTTCATTGAACAAAGAATAAAATTCAGGCTCGTTCATATTAACTTTAAGGGGTATATAAGCCCCCTCGTTGAGACTTTTTAAACTTTTGCTCACTTCGTTGATTTTTCCGGAAATATTTTTCGATATTTTATCGGCAAACAACGCCGCAACCAATAACGAAACGGCAAGCGATAACAACAAGAAAGGCAATGCGGTCAAAAGATAGGAGGAAATACGGCTGCTTTTAACGGCAAGTCTTATGACTACCTGTGTTCCGTCGGAAATTTCGGTTTTAAGGGCATAATATGTCATTCTGCAAGAAAAAGTAGAAGAATATCTTTCCACGGTTTTAGGTATTCCTTCTATGGCGCTTTGAACTTCCTCTCTGTCCAAATGATTTTCCATTAATTCCGTGGTATCGCTTTCGAACATAACCTCTCCATCAAGAGAAATAACCGTAATTCTAACTTCGTCTCCTCCGTTAAAATCTTTTAAATTTTCAAAATCAGCAGAGTCGTTTAAAAGAGCGGCAGCTAAAGCCGTTTCGGATACCAACCTTTCTCTAATCATCTTTTGCCCGTTGAAAAACATTATGAGAATACCGGAAACAAAAATAATTATTGCCGATAAAAGGGTTACCAAAAAACATTTTAACATTACGTTTTTTTTCATCTGTTTTCAAAACGGTATCCTACCCCTCTTACGGTTACGATACAGTTTTTCCCTCCCGCTTCTTTTATTTTATCTCTTAGTGCGGCAATATGCATATCGAGCGTCCGTGTTTCTCCGAAAAAGTCTTCTCCCCACACTTCTTTAAAAAGTTCTTCCCTCGAAATTGTTATGCCGGCTTTTCCTATTAACAGTTTTAATAATTTGAATTCTTTTAAAGTCAAATTCAAATCTTTGTTTTTATAAGTAATTTTATATGTATTGTTATCGACGGTAAAACCGGAAGCCGATAAAACATAAAGGGATGACCTTCTTAAATTAGTTTTAACCCTTGCCATAAGTTCCAATATAGAAAAAGGTTTGGACATATAGTCATCTGCGCCCTTGTTTAATCCTTTTACAAAACTTATTTCATCGGATTTTGCGCTTACTATAATAACGGGAATTTTTTCATCTTCTTTTCTTATATTCGTTAATATAGTATATCCATCCATATCGGGAAGCATAATATCCAAAATAATCAAATCGGGTCTTTCTTCAGCAAAAGAGCGGAAAAAATCTGCCCCGCAGGAAAATATGCGTACGTCGTAAATTTCCTCGAATGCTCCTTCATAAACTTCTTGAATCCCCTCATCGTCTTCGACTATATAAATTAAAGCTTCTTTTTCTTTCATTAATATTTTACATGAACCCCCGTTTCGTTATATTTAGTCCATTCGGCAACATTGACCGCATGGTCGCCAATCCTTTCAAGATATTTTGCTATCATCATAAGCATAATAGCCTGATTTCCGTTTTCGGAATTCTTTTTAATCAATTCAATCAATTCGTCTTTTACCGTATTGAAAAGATCATCCATTTCATCATCCATTAAAATTACTGCATCCGCCGCCTTTTCGTCGTTATTTATAAAAGAATTTACGCTTTCGTGTACCATTTTTATAGCTAATTCTCCCATTTTGGTTATATGCGTCAATTTTTTTATATATTTTTCTTGGGGCATATTGAATACTATATCCCCTATATCGCTTGCCTGATCCCCGAAACGTTCTATATCCGTAATCATTTTCAAAGCAGTGGAAACTTCCCTGAAATCTTTTGCCACCGGTTGCTGTTTAAGTAAAATACGCATACATTTTTTTTCAATATCCATTTCGTATTCGTCAACCGTTTTATCGGTTTCTTTTATACTGCGACCCAACTCACGATTATGCTCAACCAGAGCTGTAATGGCATCGTCTATCATATTTTCCGTTAAACGGCACATTTCGACAAGCTCATTTTTTAAAGCCTGTAATTCTTCTTCAAACAATTTTCTGACTGACATATTCTTTCTCCATTATACAATTTATTTTTTATAAAATCAACCGAATCTTCCCGTAATGTATCTTTCCGTTCTTTCATCTTTGGGATTAGTGAAAATATCGTCGGTAGCTCCGAATTCCACAAGGTCGCCTAAAAGGAAAAATCCCGTTTTGTCGGATATTCTTGCCGCCTGTTGCATATTATGCGTAACCATAACAATGGTAACGTCTTTTTTTAATTCTTCGCAAAGTTCTTCGATTTTACCGGTGGAAATCGGGTCAAGCGCACTTGTAGGTTCATCCATAAGTAAAATTTGAGGGTCAACCGATAGAGCCCTTGCAATGCATAGTCTTTGCTGCTGCCCTCCCGAAAGGCCTAAAGCCGATTTATTCAACCTGTCTTTAAGTTCCTCCCACATTGCCGCCTGTTTTAGCGAGCGTTCCACGATTTCATCCAAAATCTGTCTGTTTTTTATGCCGAAAGTTTTTGGCCCGTAAGTAATATTATCGTATACGCTCATAGGAAACGGATTGGGTTTTTGGAAAACCATTCCGACGTTTTTTCGAAGTGCGGCAAGGTCGGTTTTTTCGGAATAAATATCCGCACCGCCTATTGTAATACTCCCTTCGACTTTACAGCCTTCCACTAAATCGTTCATTCTGTTCAAAGTTTTCAGTAAGGTAGATTTGCCGCACCCGGAAGGTCCGATTAAAGCGGTAATTTCTTTGTTTTTAACGTCCATACTAATATTTTTTAAAGCTTTAAATTCGCCGTAATATAAATCGAGATTTTTAATTTCTATTACTTTTTCTCTGTTAAAATCAAAAATATCGGAAAAATTATCGATTGCTTTGTTTTTCATGCTTTACCTCTTTTAAGTTTTTTCTCGCAAAAAAATACTATTGCGTTTAATATTCCCACAAATATCAACAATACTGCAGCAGTGGCATACGCTTCGTTTATATACAACCCTTCTCCCGCAAAAATCCACATCATAACGGCAAACGAACTTCCTTGGGACAAATAACCCGTCGGAACATAGGCAACCGCACCCGAAGTATAAATTAATGCTGCCGATTCACCTACTATTCTGCCTATGCTTAAAATTATTGCGGTTACTATTCCGCTTAAAGCCGAGGGAAGCACTACTTTGAATATGGTTCTTACCTTGCTTGCACCGAGAGCCAAACTGCCTTCTCTTAAGGAATCCTGCACCGCAATAAGGCTTTCTTCAGTAGAACGTATAACGGTAGGCAATATTATTAATACCAGAGTTAAACTACCTGCTAAAAGACTGTAACCCATTTTTAGTATTCCGCAAAAAAATATCATACCGAATAAACCGAAAACAATACTCGGAATACCCGCAAGCGTATCGGTAAAAAGTCTTATAACTTTTACGAATTTACTTCCTTTTTTTGCATATTCAACCAAATAAACGGCTGCGCCTATTCCTATTGGCAATGCAATAACGAGAGAAAGGAAAATTAACATTCCCGTGGAAACAAATGCCGGAGAAAGCGTCATTCCCGCATTTCCAGATGGTCCGAACAGTAAATTAAACGTAATATGCGGCAGACCTTTAAATAATATGAAACCTATTATAAATATTAATACGGCAACCACAAAAACTGATATGCTAACGGAAATAATTTTTAAAGCGCTTTGAACGTTACCTGTTTTAACAAAAGAATATTGTTTTTTGTTGTTTAAAGCATTGAATTTTTCGCTTAATTGGTCGGATATTTTTATTGATTTTTTTGTTTTGTTTATACCCTCTGAAGTTTTTTGAGATTTTACGCTGCTTTTATCTTTTTTTATAAAGCCGAGTAAAATATTTAAAATTAAAACGAAAATCAGCAATACAAATCCCGTTGCTATCAAAGCCTGTCTGTGTAATCCTGTGGAGTATGCCATTTCCAAAACTATATTTATAGTCAATGTTCTTATATTGGTAAACAGCCCTTCGGGAAATAAGGGAGAATTTCCCGCAATCATCATAACAGCCATTGTTTCGCCTATCGCTCTGCCGATACCTAAAATAATACCGGAAATTATACCCGATTTGGCAGCAGGTAAAATTACTT
>CASEPJ010000042.1 GCA_949289715.1 uncultured Clostridia bacterium | reverse complement strand
GTAGTTCATACAGATCTCCTTTGTAGTAAATTTTGGTTTTGCAACTCTATTTTACCACAGATTTGTATGAACTCTTTTTTTTTCTTCTACTGTTGCACTTAATAGTATAATTCACCAAAACAATTAATAATCCGCACTATTTATTTAGTGCGGATTATTTTATAACTTTAAAAGAAATCGCAATTTTTTGTACTATTGTTCTGTTATATTTCAATGAAATATGCAACCGAACCAAAATACTAAAACTCCTTCATAAAATTATTATTTGACGGATTATTTTTAAAATTATTTTATTTTTTGTTTTCTATAAAAGTATGCAATAAATCTTATAGTAAAACGAATGACAAATAATTTATCTACTTAAAATATATTTTTCTATTAAATAAGTTTAATAAACATAAAAAATATTTTTAGATTTTAAATTAAAATAAAATAAATTTATAAAAAAACTTATATAAAAATTAATTTTTTAAAGAAATGATTGCAACAAAAAATTATCTGCCGACATAAATAATTTTTTTGTTTAAACTCTCAGCATAATTGACCGTATTAAAAGTGCCTCCGCAAGGGGTTGTCAAATATGCGACTACGCAATTTGAATTATCAACCATATATCTATTTCGTTTTGCCATACAATAAGAAGTATATCTGTCGGATACATAAACAGTTTTATCGGCTTTCGATATTATATCATCATAAATTTCTTTTTGACTTTTCGTGAAATTTTTACTCTGTTCGGGGCAAGGTATTGCAATTTCCAAAAATATATTATCTTTTATCGCTTTTAAATTTAAAACGGTTTGAGCTGAAAGCGTATCGAATCCCAAAGCTCCGCCACTGATAAAGTAATTATAACCTTCATCAATCAGCTTTTCGATTATTTTTTTCAATCCGTCGGTTATCTCTTTGTATTTTTCATAGGATATATTCCTATGCCCTGTAAAACAACATTTTTTCATATTCTTAATCGTTTTAGTTTTTTTCATTTTAACAAATTATAATATATTTGTAAAGCTCGAAAACCAATATTTATAAATTAATTTACGCTAATAATTAATATTTTTTTATTAATAGTTAATTTCAATTATTTAAAACTGACTTTATAATTTAAAAATCGAAACAAATTATATAATTTATTAAAATTATAACATAAAAAAACACATTAAACAATGCCGTTTAATGTGTTCAAACTTTTTAACAAGTATAAATTGAGATAAAACGGTTCGCATTTAAGTCATAATTTTTTTTGTATATAAATAAAACTTACCAATGTTTTATATGACAAATTGTCATAAAACTTATTAATTTTTAATTAATTGCAAAAACTTTTAAAAACAATGTAAATTATCGTATTTTAAACTCTGTTTATTAGTAAAATTCATAAATAAAAGTTAATAAACCAATACGAAAATTATGTCGTTTATTAAAGGCATTATAATCATCAATTAACTTATTTTTCTCCATTTTTTAAAAAATAAGTTTTTTAACGATTTTTTAATCCGATATTAATTTGCGAATATTAAAATCTATTTTATTCCACAGCAATCAAAGAGTTAAACGTTATATTTAAAGTAACTTGTTCTCCCTCTCTTATTACTACAAGTTCAACGGTATCTCCAATTGAAAATTCAAAAAGCAAATCCAGCCAGTGCCCTTTATTTATAATTTCTTCTTGATTCATAGAAAAAACTATATCCCCGCTTTTTACTCCGGCGTTAGCTGCCGCACTGCCGCTTTCAACAGATGAAATCGTAATCTGTTGGCTGTGTACAGCATATACCCCGTCTTGAATGTCCCAATCCAGGTCTGTTACTTCTATATTAACACCGACCGAAACTTTTTCTACGCCGTTGTTTTTAATTATATTGTCTGCTATGGCAACTGCCGTATTTGCGGGAATGGCAAAATTCGTTCCGTCTACGGTTACCACATTCGAACCGCTGCCTAAAGCTTCCAAAGAAGCACAGTTAATACCTACGAGTTTACCGTACATATCATAGCTCGGTCCGCCGGAATTTCCGTTATTTATAACCGCATCTATTTGAACATATCTCACGTTACTGTTGGATTCTATATATATTTCCGGTCTGGATATAACACCGGTGGTGGTTGACAGACCCAACCCCAACGCATTGCCTACTGCAACAATTTCTTCACCGTATTTTAATGTTTTACTGTCCCGAATATCGTATGTGCCTAATTCTTCGTTGACAAGACAATTTAAATTGCTCATCTGAATTTTTAATACCGCAATGTCATATTCGCTTGTGCCGCCGACATACTCAGCCTCAACGGGATTTGTTTTACCCGTTATATATACCACTATAGCTCTCGAAAGAACTTTGAAATTATTAATATTAGAACCGATATCTTCCGAAGTCAAATTTACAACGTGATTATTCGTAATGATATAAGTCGAGCCGTTATCCTCATAATAAAGCACGCCCGAGCCGCTGCTGCTGCCGCTTGATGTATAAGTATTGCTTGTGCTGCCGCCGAAAATTCCCGGTGAATATACCGTATAAGAATAATCGAATTTTGTCTGTATCATAACGGTTTGCTGAATACCTTTTGTAGAAATAGCTTCATACGGACTCACGCTTTCGGAATAATCGATTTCCGGAACGAAGTAATTAATAGTAGAATCGGAATTCTGAAGTTCGGCGATTTTCGACTGCATATCAGCCACCTTATTGCTATAAGCCGCAATAAAAAAGGTAAAAATAATAGTCAGTGCAAAAATAGCCACAAATAAAATTATAATTGCGTTTTTCAAGCTCTTATTTTTTCTGTATGCATTATAATCAGGTATATGGTAACTTCCGTAATTTCCGCCGCCGTAGCCGCCATAATTTCCGCCGTTATTATAACCGTTAAAATTATTATAATTTCCGCCGTTGTTATAATAGTTGTTGAAATTATTTAAATTTCTGTTGTAATTTTTATTGGAATCGGGAAAATCTTTATCGACTTGTTCTAAAGATTTATTTTCGTCGTTTTTATTGTTTTCGTCGTTATTTAAAAAATCATCCATATATACCTCTTTTACTTACATGCATTATAAGTGTTTTTCTAATTGCTTATATAACATTTTAAATTTAAAATTTAATTGAATTCGCTTGCAATTTTAGAATATTTTTTTCAAATAAGCAGACAATATCATAGTCATAAATTTAAATTCCAATAAGGAGGAAAAACCATGACCAAGTATTGTTCCAATTGCGGCTGCGAAATTAAAGGAGATGCAAAATACTGCTCCAACTGCGGCGCAAGATATTGTTCCGACTGTGCAGACAGCATGAAAAATTGTTCTATGTGCGGCAACAATATGCAAAACAACGGTAATTATTAATTTACCAAACTTATTAAACGGACGCAAATAAACGTCCGTTTTTTATTTTTTACCTTTTGATAAATTTTTATAATATTTACACTCTATTTATTTAAATTTTTACAGTAATTTTTTTTATAATCGATCATAAACATAACGGACTATTAATTTTTCGTTTTTTTACTTATTATTGAAAAAACTATTGCAATTTGTTTTAAAACATTGTATAATTAATTTATAAATAAACATTAAAAATTATGCGTATAAGCAAAAAGGAGAAAATTATGAAATCTGTACAAATTTCTTTAGAAAAGGCGGAATCGGTAAAAAAATTCGTTAATATAGCTTCAAACTATCCATACGATATGGATTTGAGAAGCGGCAGATTTTTTATAGACGCTAAATCCGTTTTGGGCATATTCAGTTTGGACCTTTCAAAACCCGTAGTTTTGGAAATTCATTCCGACAACTGCGATGCACTTTTAAAAGAGCTCGAACCGTTTATAGTTAAATAAAACCACAAAAAAACAAAAAAGCAGCCTTTATATAGAGGTTGCTTTTTTTTGAAATCGTTTTTAAATTTATTTTATAGTAATTTTATTAAAATAATATTTAAACAGACAAAATCCCTTTTTAAATTATTAAACTTTAATAACTTAGCGTTATTAAAAATTATTTATAAAATTTAATGTTTTCAATTTTACGGGAAAAATTAAAATGCATCATCGTTTTTTATTTCTATGGTTTCTATAGTTTTTTTATCGGGGAAAACTTCCCATAAAAAATCAACGTGGTCCGCATTTATAATTTTTTCTACCGGCTGTTTGAAATAAATTGCTGTAGCCGTTGCAAGCAGATTTCCGTTTAAATCTTCCACAATGCCCTTCCCCGTGAAAGTACGTCTGTTTTCATCGGTTATTCTTCCTGCAATTATAAGTTTTTCATTTAAAGGCACGGGTTTCCTGTATTTTACGCTGATTTCCATCGTAACACCCCACTGAGAAGGATCTTTAATTTGAATCGCTCTGCCTATAACCTCATCCAAAAGAGCACAAATCACCCCTCCGTGCATACGGTTAGGATAACTCTGATGTTCTTCAAGTCCTTTTGTTATTGCAACCAATATATCTTTGTCGGTTTCATAAAAACCTGCCTTGAAAGAATAAGGATTATTCATTCCGCAAACCATACACATATCGCTGTTATTCTGCTTTTTGGTAATTTTATAAACCATAATAAATCTCCGAATGAATAAATTTATTTTTCTTCATCTATTTTTAAATTTTCAAATAATTTCAATGCAAAATCTTTCAAATCTTCCCTTTCGAAAAGTTCAATTAAACCGTTATCGCAAAGGGAAGCAAAATTCGGGTCAATGGGAAGTTTGGCAACGTTTTTCACATTGAACCTTGCTGCCGTTTCTTCGATTTTGCTTTTACCGAAAATGTAATGTTCGTTACCGCAGTCGGGACATTTAAAATAGGACATATTTTCAACAATTCCCAATACGGGAACATTCATCATTACTGCCATATTTACAGCTTTTTCCACAATCATGGAAACAAGCTCCTGAGGAGAAGTAACAATAACTATTCCGTCAACCGGTACCGACTGGAACACCGTAAGAGGCACATCGCCCGTTCCCGGAGGCATATCGATAAACATATAGTCTACATCCCCCCATATTACATCAGTCCAAAACTGTTTTACCGCTCCACCTATTACGGGACCTCTCCATATAACGGGGTCGGTATCGTTGGGAAGCAACAAATTTAGGGACATTACTTCTATTCCCTTTTTGGTCTTTACCGGCAAAATTCCTTCGGGACCTCCATCGGCTTTGTCTTTGAGTCCGAATACTTTCGGTATGGAAGGACCTGTTATGTCTGCATCCATAACAGCAGTTTTATATCCTTCTCTGTTTGCATATACCGCAAGCATTGAAGTTATCAAAGATTTTCCTACTCCGCCTTTTCCGCTTACTACCGCTATTACTTTTTTTATATGAGAAAGTTTATGCGGTTTTTCTTTGAAATCGGTTTGTTCGGCTTCTCTCTCTCCGCAATTTGCGGAACAGGAGGAGCAATCGTGTGTGCACTCTACGCTCATCTTTAACTCCTTAAAACTATATAGAATTTTTAAATGGATTATCCTGTATTATTATGAGGATATTTTATTTTTTTATTATACCACTCAAAAATATTAAAGTCAAACCAATAATTTTTAATATTGAATTTAAAAGAATATTAAAACATGTAAAATAAATCATAGAATATTATTTATAATTTTGTTTTTTAAAAAAATAAATTGGTAAATTTTAAATAATTTCTCTTTAAAAAATAAAACTAATTTAATAAATTTTTAAAAAAAAGTAAAAGAAAAATCCGAACCGAACGGCTCGATAAGCCTCCCGACTCGGATTAAACATGGTGACCCCAAAGGGAATTGAACCCTTGTTACCGCCGTGAAAGGGCGATGTCTTGACCTCTTGACCATGGGGCCATATGGTAGCGGCGGTCAGATTCGAACCAACGACCTGCCGGGTATGAACCGGCCGCTCTAACCAACTAAGCTACGCCGCCTCATAAAATTGGTTGCGGGAGTGGGATTTGAACCACACGACCTTCGGGTTATGAGCCCGACGAGCTACCGGACTGCTCCATCCCGCGTCGACAAAATATAGCTTTTATATTTTATACGAATAGAAAACTTTTGTCAAGAGAAATCGATATATTTTTTATAAATTTTTTTCATTTAAACAACACGCCGAAAAATCAAAAATCATATATAAATAATTGTTTTTTCGTCAAAAATTTCCTGTCAAATATAACAAAGTATGACAAAAGACGAAATAATTATTATTTTCTTTGTAGTAATATTATACTGTTTATCTGATAAAAATTTAATAATCTATATTTTATGCTGCATATAAAAAATTTATTACAATAAACAATTTAGTTAATACAACTTTTTGGGAGGCAAAAAAAATAAAATGTATAACACATTATTAAAGACTTACAGCCGTTTTAAAATATACAGTATAATGCTGCCCTTTTTAGCGATTGTTTTTTATATTTTGCGTTCGGCTGAAATAAAAGGCATGTTTCCTTTTGCACAAAGTTTTTATTCCGCCCTGATTTACTATTCGTTCAACCCGATAATTGTGGGAATACCTTATATTGCAGCCTCCCTCTTTGTTGATTTCTCTATAGGCAATTTTATAGACACCATGGTTTTTACGCTTGTTTTCACCCTTGTTAAAATTTTACATTTTAGATTCAAGAGGGATATTCCTTTAAAGATTTTGCCGTTATACATAATTTTAGCAAAAAGCTATTCATTATATTCATCTCTTATAAATCCGGCAAGTTTCATAAATTTTATCGTTTCCTTGGTTATTTCCCTATTGTTTTCTTTTATTTGCGTGTATTTCATTCAAGCCATTGCTGAAAAAAGACTAAACGAAAATTTAAATACCGATGATTTTATTTCTTTGGCATTAATGACTGCCGTATTCTTTTTGGGTTTATCCACGGTTCACGTCTACACCGTGCCTATAGTTATTTTCGTTTATCCGTTTTTACTTATGCTGCTTCTCAGGATTTTCGATTCCCGATTTGCGATGATATTCGGAATTATGGCAGGACTCGGAGTCAGCCTTTATTTTGCCGACAGCTTTTATCTGGCACGATTCGCTTTAATGGCAACCGCAGCGGTTCTTTTTAAAAACAATAAAATTCTTGCAAGTACGGCTATTGCGGCTACGGCGGTGATGTCCGACTTGTTCTTAAACGAAAATCCAAATACTTTGCTCTTTTTTGCGGTAGGTGTTGCCGCCCTCATTCCCGCTTGCTTTATTCCTGTTACCGCAATAAGAAACATTACGATAAACAAGCCTTTTTCTTCCGAAACTGAAATTAACGATATGCGAAGAGAATTAAGAGATAAATTAATTAACCTCTCTTGCGTATATAAAGATATGTATAATTTTTTGACCGAAATCGACGTTAATACAAATTCCGCCGAAGAAAACGCAGCGGCAATAGCAAGAAGCTGCGATAAAAAAATCTGTTATAAATGCAAATACAGGGAACTTTGCCAAAACGCAACCGGTACGGACGGAATAAAAGGAGTTATTATGAGTACTTACCAATACGAAAAAATATCTCCGTTAAATATACCGCCCTCTTTCTATTCCTCATGCCCTTACATAAACCAAATAAGCGAAGAAATAAATTCCAAAAAGAAATTTATGCGTCCCAAAGAACAAACTTCGCATCTGCTGAGAGAAACATTGGCAGGACAGTATCTTATAATAGCAGATATGTTCAAAAGTCTTTCGGCAGATACGGGCGAATTTATTTATCTCGAAAGAGAAAAACAAAAAACTTTGTTCGAACAATTTTTTTATGCCAACATTCCCGTTAAGGATTTAATGGTATATCAAAAAAAGAGCTCTACCGTTGTTTCTTTGGAATTAAGCGAAGACTATTCCTTAAGCGCAATAGAAAAAATCGCTTCGGAAACTTTAAAAACCAAAATGACCGCCGAAAGCATGAAAAAGAGCGGATTAACATACAATTTAACTCTTTCCGATTCTTTAAATTACGATGTGGTATTCGGTTTTGCGGGGATATCGAAAAAAGAAAACGAAATGAGCGGAGATACCCACAGCTTTACGAAAATCAATAAAAATAAATTCATGATGGCTCTCTGCGACGGTATGGGCAGCGGCGAACGTGCCGGAAAAACCAGTGCGGGGACAATAGCTTTTATAGAAAGTTTATATAAATCCGATTTCACCGACGACATGGTATTAAAAAGCGTAAATTCTCTGCTTATAACCGAAAACAGCGAGGTTTTTACCGCTGCGGATATAGCTACCTTCGACCTTACGGAAGGTGAATGCTGTTTCATAAAAATAGCGTCCCCTCCTTGTTATATAAGAAAAAAAGATAAAATTAAATTGCTTTCGGGAGCAGCGCTGCCTTTGGGCATAACAGAAGAATTCGTCCCTACTACTATAAAAACAAAATTAGATTCCGGCGATATGGTAATTTTAATCAGCGACGGTGTATACGATGCGTTTGAATATCCCGCCGATTTAGAAGACTTTATGCTGTCTTTGACAACTCAAAATCCCCAAACTTTTGCAGAAAATATTTTAAAATGCGCATTAGATAGAACAGGCATTCCTAAGGATGATATGACCGTTCTTTGTGCAAGACTTTTTAACAATATTTAATTTAAATTCAAAACGACAAATTATTCCTTTTTCATTATTTTGAGAATAATTCATAAATTACTTCCATATTTTAAACCGTAAAATTCCGCACAAATTGTGCGGAATT